>CAZANS010000147.1:0-6121 GCA_964486565.1 uncultured Victivallales bacterium | reverse complement strand
CCCGCAACACACACCATCCCAAGAAAGACAACCATTAGTTTTCTCATCACTGCACACTCCCTCTTCATTACTTTAAAAATGGAAAAACATAAACCACCCGACAGAAGCGAAGATAGCCCGCTATTGACTTTTTCCAAATCACAATCGCAAAGTTGAACCTTAGAGCCAGTTTAAGATATCCTTACCTCGCCAGTTGGCCACATAAGGCACATAGAACACATAAAAGAGAAGTTCTGGGGTTCACGGTTCACGGTTGCTCTGACACCTGAACCCTGAAAGCATATGTTGCGCGAAAAGCTAGATTGCCTGTTCGTGAAGATGTCGCTTGAGCATGTAAATTCATGCCATGAGAAGGACTTGGAAAAATGACAGGAAAAGCCTGAAGTATCTGCTGCCGTTGCTGGCGCTGGTTGCAATCGCCTACGCGAGCCTGCTGATACTCGAGAGGGGCATGAGAAAGCCGAATGTCTTCGAGCTGGAGCCTTTCACGATAGTCCATGAACAGTTCCACCAGCCTTCTGTCAGCCGGATTGGCGAACCTGCCGAAGAATCCCCGAAGGCGGCCAAGCCAGCATCTTACACGATCCCACTGGACGGAGAATGGATGCTGCGCCAGGAAGGCTCAGACAAACAGCTCCCTGCAAAGGTCCCGGGGGATGTCTATTCAGCGCTGCTAGATGCCGGGGTCATACCTGATCCGAATTACGACATGAACGAGCTGAAAGTCCAGTGGGTCGCCGAGAAGGACTGGGAGTATGCCACAAAATTCCACATCCCGCAACAGATAATAGATTCCGACTCGGTATCGCTTTCCCTGCAGTCCGTTGACACCTTCGCTAAAATCTTCGTCAACGACTCTCCGGCGGGCAAAACCTCCAACATGTTCAGGAAATACAGCCTCGAGATCAAACATCTGCTGAAGACGGGGGAAAATCATCTGAGAATAAAAATTTCTTCCCCAGTGGCGAAGGCAAAGGAGGCCGAGGCTGAACAACCATACTTCGTGCCCTATACCACAAACAACAAAATCCCCTACATGAACCTCATACGCAAGGTGCAATCCCATGCGGGATGGGACTGGGGAATATGCCTGCCCGTTTCAGGAATCTACGAGATCCCTGTGATCTTGGCTGCGAATTCCGCAAGGATCGAGCATGTCTACACGGACCAGACCCACAACCCCGACGGCTCCTGCTCCCTCGGCGTGACCGCCGAGATTCTCGCCTTCAAAGACATAACCACCGAGCTGTCGGTCTCTTTCGACGGGTCAACTCATGCCTATACCGTCGCGTTGAAAAAAGGCCTCAACAAGGTACACAAGCGAGTTCAAGTGGAAAGTCCACGTCTCTGGTGGCCCGCAGGATACGGGGCTCAGGAGCTTTACGACCTGGAGGTGTCGGTCGCCGGACACACGGTAAAAAAAACAATCGGACTCCGCAAGCTCGAGGTAGTGAACAAACCTATGCACCCCGGGGACGGGAAAGGGCTCGTCTTCAGGATAAACGACACTGACATATTCTGCAAGGGCGCTAACTGGATCCCCGTTGACGCGCTGCCCCAGAGGCACACTACGGAAACATACACGTATCTCATACAGAGCGCATTGGATGCCAACATGAACATGCTGAGGGTCTGGGGAGGGGGGCAGTACGAAAGGGACATCTTTTACCAGCTCTGCGACAGCAAAGGCATTCTTGTCTGGCAGGATCTGATGTTCTCATGCTCGCTCTACCCCTCGCACGACTCCTTTATCGAGGACGTGGCGCAGGAGGTGATCTTCCAGACCAAGAGACTAAGAGACCACCCTTCAATCATGCTTTGGTGCGGCGACAACGAGGTCCTCGGCGCCCTGAACTGGTACAAGCCCAGCAGGGACAACCGGGAATTCTACCTGGCCGCATACATCAGGCTCAACAACGCCCTCAGGGACAGCGTGCAGCAGGGCGACCCGACAAGGGTTTTCTGGCCCAGCTCCCCATGCGGTGGCCCAGGCGACTTCATCTCCGACAACTGGAGAAACGACCAGAGCGGGGACATGCACTTCTGGGACGTATGGCACGGCAACATGCCGTTCAGAGCATTCCAATCCGTTTCGCCAAGGTTCTGCTCTGAGTTCGGGTTCCAGTCATTCCCCTCGATCCAGACCGTCAGAAATTACATCCCTGAATCGCAGTTCAACGTGACCAGCCCGGCGATGGAGTTCCATCAGCGCAACCCCGGCGGCAACGAAAGGATCATCGCCACATTCCTGCGATATTTCAGGATGCCCTCATCCTTCGATGACCAGCTATACCTAAGCCAGCTTCAGCAGGCCATCGCCATCAAGACCGCCGCCGAATACTGGAGGCACCTCCAGCCCAGGTGCATGGGGATCCTCTACTGGCAACTGAACGACAACTGGCCCGTCTCTTCGTGGTCCAGCATCGAGCACGGCGGGCAATGGAAACAACTCCACCACCATGCCAGGCGATTCTACTCCCCTGTCATCGGACTGGCTGTCCAGAAGAAAACAAGGCTCATACTACAGGAATCAGCCTCGCCGCAAGACCTCGATGTCCTGCAGGTATGGTGCGTCTCGGACATAACCAAAAACTGCTCGGTAAAGGCAGACATAAAGATGATCAACTTCGAGGGAAACATCGTAAAGCAATGGGAGAAGTTCGAATCGCTCGAGCCACAGGGGAAATCCAGGCTGCTGGACTTCGTAATAGACACCGACAACCCCACCTTCAAAAACCTTTTCCTGCAGATAGACATTGACGCGAGAAGCCATGACAGGACTTTCCTCCACTCCAACACTCATTTCTTTTTGCCTTTCAAAAACTGCGACATCATGGTGCCGAAAATCAAAACCAACGTCATGAAGACCGGCGACCAATGGAAAATCCTGCTCGAGTCAGACCTGCCGGCATTCTACGTGACACTGCACTGCGACGGAATCCCGGGATCTTTCAGCGACAACAGCTTCACCCTCATACCCGACGAGATCAAGGTAGTGGACTTCTCGCCAAACGACCCGTCAACACCTCTTTCAATAGAAAAAATTCTCAAGTCAATCAAAATCAAACATCTAAGAGACACATACTGACACCGACATGAACGCTGAAGAACTCCTGAAAACTATAGAGACCGTGAAGAAGAACGACCTCGAGACGCTTTCACTTCTCGATGCCAACGGCATCATCGCCGCCCCGGACGAGAATATCGTCTCATTCAAAAAACGACACAGGGAGCTGCTGTACAATATCATCAAATTCGATAAAGAACTCCAAAACGAAGAACAGATTCAACTTATGGACTCCGTCACTGTGTCAAGCAAATCAAAAATACCCGACGACATCATACAGGAGGCCACTGAAATAACAAGTACCACATACAGCTTCCAGATCCGGTGGATCCCGGGTTTCTTCATCTCAAAAAACCTCGGCCTGCTATGGGGAGGATGCGCCATCTCATTCCCGGAAAATGCACTCTCGATCTTCCTGATACGTGCGAGTTTCGCAAAAAGACGCAGATGGCTGCTATACCGCAGGGACGAACTGCTCTCCCACGAACTGTGCCATATCGCAAGGACACCGATAAACGACAGGGTCTTCGAGGAGCACTTCGCCTACGCACTGTCACCCAGCCGACTGCGCAGATATCTGGGAAACTGCTTCCAGACATCACTCGACGCAACCCTGTTCATCGTCCCATTCTTCATCCTCCTCGCAGCCCAGACGGCGCAGTTCATATTAAATATCGAGAAGCTGCCCATATACCCTTTCTGGATACTTGCCGCCCTCTATCCGGCATTCCTGCTTATCCGCAACCAAAGGTCGAGAAACATCTTCTTCAGGGCAAGAAATAACCTTGTCAAGCTCAAGCTTAGCAAGGCGGATGCCATCCTGTTCAGATGCACCCGGGACGAGATACACACTATCGCCGCATTCTCGCCCCACATCCCCGCGCTAGCGGAGTGGCTCGGCAAAAGAGCCAACTCAAGACTCAGATGGAGGATAATCTACGAGAGGTTCATGAAGCAGGACACGGAATCCCGAAACTAGCCATGAGCGCACGAAAGGCAGTCTTATACCAGCAGCCCGGGACGACGATACCACGCGAAGACTTCTACCCAGGGTCAATCCCGCCGGAGCCAGGAGTATACATCTTCAGGGACTCCTTCGGGAAGATCATCTACATCGGAAAGGCCACGAACCTGCGCAAACGAATATCTTCATACTTCCAGCCATCAAGAGCCAACACCGCAGACCCGAAAATCAGATCCCTGCTGAAATCAATACACTCATTCGAGTTCGTCCGCGTGAACAACGAGCCGGAGTCGCTCATCCTCGAGTCCCACCTCATCAAGGAGTACGCCCCGAGATACAATTCACTCATGCGGGACGACAAGCGCTTCCTCATTGCCAGGATCAACAACGCCGACCCATTCCCCACCCTCAGGCTGGCGAGAGTCAAGAAAAACGACGGCGCAACCTACTTCGGCCCCTTCCCACAGGGCGCGGCATTGCGAAAGACAGTAGAGTTCCTCCTCAGAAAACTACGCATGAGAGTCTGCGCACCACGCGTGCCGACCCAAAAGGACAGGAAGCACTGCCTCGCCAGAATCGTCAAGGACTGCTGCGAGCCATGCACCGGAAAAATCTCGGGCAAAGAATACCTCCAGCGCGTCGAGGCTCTGCTCAAGATACTCAACGGCGACATCTCACGGACCGTCGAGGAACTCTCCGACATGATGCTCTCATGCGTAAAAGACAAAAACTTCGAGAAAGCAGCCGAGTACAGGGACATGATCAACAACATCACAGAGATATTCGGCAGGAGAAACCGCTCATTCATATACGCCACGGCGACAAGCCCGCAAGACCCCTCGCAGGCTCTGGTATCCCTGCAGCAGGTGCTTGACCTCCCCTCCCCTCCACGCAGGATCGAATGCTACGACGTCTCAAACATCTCCGGGTCGCTCGCGGTCGCCGCGATGGTTTGCTTCATCAACGGCAGGCCGGACAAGGCAAAATACCGCAGGTTCAGGATCAAGGGCGCACAAACCCAAGACACCGACACCACTCCCTCGGACTACCCGATGGGACCCGGGGGCAATGACTGCGCCATGCTCGCCGAAGCCCTGGCACGACGGCTCAGGAAGTCCGCCGACACCAGTTTCGAACACCCGGACCTCATAATAGTGGACGGAGGCAAACCACAGCTCAACACCGCAATAAACGAGATAAAAAAAGCCGGCCACACATTCATACCCGTCGCCGCACTCGCAAAAAAACAAGAGGAATTGTTCGTCCCGGGGAAAAACTCTCCAATACTCCTCGACATCCACTCCCCAGCACTCAAACTACTACAGAGCCTAAGGGACGAGTCGCACAGATTCGCAATCGCATACCACAGGAATCTGCGAAATTCGCGCATGGAAGAGTCCATCCTCGACGACATCCCCGGAATCGGGGAAAAAAGAAAAAAAGCCATCCTCAACGCCTTCGGATCCGTCAAGAAGCTACGGCAGGCATCCCCGGAGACTATCTCCGAAAAAATCCCATCAATCCCTCTCCAGATCGCAAAAGACATCTGCTCGCATTTGAGATGAACATCGAAAATCAAATACGTAATGTAGACGCCGATGTGTCATCGGCGATTTATTCCCAAAATGTCCGGTGGCACACCGGACGCTACGTTCCAAACTGAAAGCGGTGCTAAAATACAAGCACCGCAGTCCAAAGGACGGCTGATGCCGCCGTCTCGTACACATACTCGTACACATACTCGTACACCCGAATCTCTTCAGCATCCATGAATGGACACCGAGTCACGAAGTCACGAAGTCGCGGGGTCAATCAGGTAAAATTATGGACGATCCGCTTGAGGCGGGCGACGATTATGGGGCACGAGCCTTCTTCGGAGATAGGAGTGTACGAGTAGGTGTACGAGTACGGATGGATTCCAAGCCGAAGTCCCGAAGGGCCGACACCTGACACCTGACACCTGACACCAATTCCCTCTGTTTCAAATTTCGATATTTGAATTTCGGATTTGTTTCGGGTTTAGATATTAGGATTTAGGAGCCAATTTCAAAACTCCCCGTGGCCGCGCGGCCTGCCATTTTGGATGCGAG
>CAZANS010000146.1:0-6129 GCA_964486565.1 uncultured Victivallales bacterium | reverse complement strand
CCCACTGCACGGGTGCCCAGTTGAAGACATACAATTCCGTGCCGTCGGAACTGCGCGTAGGCTCAAGATATTTCGCGGAGGCAAAATCTGTCTCGAAATAGAAGAAGAATGTAAGAGTGCCATCGTCAACACCCTTCCCGTCGGCCAGAAGAATCACGTGAGCGTCCCGCCCCTCGCGCTCGATGCTCAGAGGATACTTGTTGCCAGAGCCGTCAATCGCGTATGACTTGGGCGAGAAACCCATGACCTTCAGACGGTCGTTGCCCGAGAACAGGAAGCCGTGAAGCTTGCCTTGCACAACCTGCCATTGCACAGTGTATCCAACAAGCGCCCGCCCGTCCGCCTCAAGCCTGACATCCGTCTCGACAAATAAGATCGTCCCCTTGCCTGCACATAACTCCACAGGGAGCCAGAGCATAAGAAAAAGAAGAAGGGCTGGAAATGATCTTCTCATGGCAGCTTGTGCATGATTGGCTTTTTCTGGTCGAAGGAGCAGTACTCCTTGAATCCCGCCTGCCTTGCCAGCTCGATGGCATCCGCGAAGTTCGCACCGACCTCGGATGGGGAATGTGCGTCGGAGCCGAAGGTGAGCATCACACCCGCTGTTGCGGCAAGTTTGAGTATCTCGATCCCGGGATAGCATGCCCCGGCCGGCTTCCTCAACCCCGCCGTGTTGATCTCAATGGCCATCTTGTTCCCCTCCGCGGCGGCCATGATGTCCCTCAGCGACCTGGCGATCACCTGGGATTCCGGCTGGACGCTGCCGAACTTCTTGGGCAGGTCGAAGTGCCCGATGATGTTGAAGCAACCGGCGCACACCATCTCGAGCATCAGCTCGTAGTACCGGTGCCATATCCATTCCTCTCGCCCCTCCACCTCCCATACGGCCTTCTTCTCGTCAGGATCGTCAAAGGGAAGGTCGTCCGCATAGTGAATCGAGCCGATGATGTAGTCGAAGGGTTCTCCGGCGAGTATCCGCAGCGCCTCGTCCATCCTGCCGCTTACCCAGTCGGCCTCAATGGCGTACCTCACACGCACCGGGGAGTTCAGGCGGCGCATGTCCTCCACAATCTGCCTGTACACAGAAAACTCCTCAGTCCTCATGCGCCATTTCGGGTCGAAGCCAACAGGCCAAGGGAAATGGTCGGAAACCCCTATCTCCTGCAGTCCCGCGGACTCGGCAGCAGCAAGGTATTCAGCAGGCGTGCCTTCCGCGTGGTTGCAGAGCGAGGTGTGGGTGTGGTAGTCTATCATAAGGCTTGCAGCTCTTGATGGTCACTCGTTTTTATTCGTCCTTATGTTGCGCAAAAGGGGGTTTCCAGCGCAAGGCAGCCGGATATCTCCCAACTAGCTCTTCAACTGCCTCTCGATCAGGGAAACCGTGTGCCTGAAACTGTCCTCCGCGGCCCTGCGTTTCTCCACCTCCTTGACTGCATGGAGCACAGTGGCGTGGTTTCTGGCGAAGGAGCTGCCGATCTCCGGCAGGGACTTGTCGGTCATCTTCCTGCAAAGATACATCGCGAGCATCCTCGGCGCGGCTATGTTGCGCGGCCTCTTGATCCCGGTGAGGTCGGCAACCTTCAGATCAAAATAATCAGCCACCCTCTTTTGAATGCTGTCTATGCTGACCATCACCGCCGACTCCTCCAGCATCGGCCTGAGGATCTCCTCGGCATCTGCAACGGTGATACTGCCGCCCCTCAGGGAATGGTAGGTCAGAAGCCGTGTCAGCGCGCCCTCAAGCTTACGGACATGAGAGTTGATATTGGTCGCCACAAAAAGCAGCACATCGTCGTCGAGCTTGGTCAGATGCTCCTCCTGCTTCTTGCGCAGCACGGCCAGACGCGTCTCCACTCCCAGCGGCTGGATGTCCACCGTAAGCCCGGAGTCGAAACGCGACACTATCCTGTCCTCTATGTCAACTATCTCCGAAGGCCTCCTGTCGGATGTCAGAATTATACGCTTGTCCTCGTTGTAAAGCTTGTTGAAGGTATTGAAGAACTCTGCCTGGAGCTGTGGCTTGCCGGAGAGGAAGTGGATGTCGTCTATCATCAGGAAGTCGGCCTTGCGGAAACGAGTCCTGAACTTGGACATACGGTTCTCCTTCAGGCAGTCGTAGAAAAGGTTGACAAACTCCTCGCAGGTAACATACTCCACGGCGGAATGGTCTTTTATGGAAACCTTGTGCGCGACGGCCTGCAGCAGATGCGTCTTGCCCAGTCCTGTGCTGCCATATATGAAAAGCGGGTTCGGAGACGACAAAGACTTCTTCGCCACGCCCATGGCGGCTGAGGCCGCGAACTCGTTCTCCGGTCCTACGACAAAGTTTTTGAATGTGTGCCTGGAGTGGCAGTTCCTGGCCTTGAGCATCTGGACTGGCGCTGTTGGTTCGGGAGCCTGCCCCGGCTCCTTCTCGTTCTCGGCAAGCAGATAGCCCGGCTCGTACTTCACAGACACCGGACGCTTGACCACCGAAGATATCGAATTCGTGATCAGCTCCCCGAAGTTGTCCTGCAGCCAAGATATGAAAAAGGTGTCCGAGACACCCAGCGTCAAGACATCCCCGTCAAGAGATACCGGAACAATAGGGTTTATCCAGCTCTCGAACGTCTCCGCGTTGAGCAGTCTGCGGAGGTGCCCGCTAGCCCTCTCCCAATGTTCTTCAAGATGACTTTTCGTCTTCCCTGCGTCAGCCATTCCCGTCTCAAAAATGTAATTTATCAACAAGCCTAATCAACCCCGGTCGCCGTATGTCGGCAACCGCCTCTTCCTCAAAGCACATTCCCGGATTCGAATGAGACGGAAAAGTAAGGGACGCATCCAGCAAAGAAGCATCCTTTATGCCTGTTTTGAGGCTGGAACTCCCGATCAGCCTCAAACAGTCCAATGTTTTTCCTTTTCCTGCCGCATCCCACCTCCAGGCCGCCTAAGCCGCCCGAAAAATCGGTCGCAATCACCTCGGCAGAGCCTTTCCTTTCCGAGTCGCCCAAAGGTTGTTAACAAGTTATTAACAGCCCTTCCCGGTTCCCGGTGGGGAATGTGGTTATGATAGTATATCCTCAATCGAAATTGGCAAGTCGTAAATCGAGAAGAAAAATGAAAAATTGTCATAAGTCTTTGATCTTACGTGTAGATAATTTTTTCGGATTTTTTTTCCTTTTTTTTTTGGGTTTTCAAGGAGTTACCATGCCATTCTTTCGTAAGTCTTTGATGTTGTCGTTCGGCTGAAAATTTCCGCCGGATTTTTTCCTTCCCGATGTGACTGTTGGCGCCGCGGACAGCAAAGACGTGGAAGAGTCATGTTTCTCTTCTCGCCGGCGTTTGCAAAAACTCACGTCGAGGGTTACATTCAGCATGTCGTTCAGTTTTGGAGTGTGCCGATTGAGGAGACAATAGATAATGTTTTTAAAGGAACGAGATCTGAGCATGCGTGTCCTCTATCTTGTTGACTACTGCCTGACTCCGTCGGAGCGCATAGCCAACGCGGGCATATTGTGCGATGGCAATTTTATTCTCGCGCTGGGGGGAGCCACCGCCTTCAACAGGGAGGCAGGCCTCAAGGTCGTGGAGCTCAAGGGCTTTTACGCCGTGCCCGGCTTTATAGACACTCATATACACGGAGCCGGCGGCTTCGACTCCTCGTCCGCCTTCGCCGGCATAGACAAGCTGGGCTCGATGTGCAGGACTCTCGCCTCACATGGGACCACATCATTTGTCCCGACAATCGTCTCGGAGGAGACCGACAAGATGCTGAAGGCCATTGACTTGCTGGCTTCCGCGGTGGACAAGGATTTCTCCGGGGCAATCCCTGTGGGGATCAACGTCGAGGGTCCATTCATCAACCCGAAGAAATGCGGTGCACAGCAGCCGGAGCATATACGCCCTATAGATATAGGAGAGGCTCGGGAGCTGATCGCCGCGGGAAGAGGGCATGTCAAGATGATGACCTTTGCGCCGGAGCTCGACCGTGCCGAGGAGCTTGTCGCCGTCATCCGCGAGAACAATGTCATCCCATCCATGGGGCACTGCCTCGCGGACGAGCGGGCAGTCCTCATGGCAATTGATTCTGGTGCCCTCAGGTGCACGCACCTCTTCAACGGCATGAACCAGCTTCACCAGAGAAACATAGGGCTTGCAAGTCTAGCCCTGGTTGACAACCGCGTGGATGTCGAGCTTATCCTTGACGGGGCGCTGATTCATCCGAGGATGATCGAGCTGGCATGCCGGACCAAGCCGAAGGACAAGATCGTCGGGATCAGCGACGCGGTGGAGGGCATGGGAATGTCTGACGGCAGCTACCATATCGGGGAGAGCGAGATCCGCATACAAAACGGCAAGGTCACTACCCTTGACGGCACCATCGCCGGGACCACGCAGTCGCTCGAGAAGGGTTGGCAGCATCTGGCCGAGGCCTCGCACATGAAGCGCACCGAGGCGGCGGCTTGCCTCTCGATGAATCCGGCCAGGAGCATTGGCTTGTCCGACAGGGGCGAGCTGAGCCCGGGAAAGCTCGCAGACATCGCGTTTTTCGACTCTGCAAACCATAATGCCAGGCTTACGGTCTCCAGAGGCAACATAGTCTTCGACTCTGAAAGTCATGGTGGCCAGGATGGGTGATGCCGTCCGCAGGAAAACCGGAACGCCCGGTGGCACACGAAAGGTGAGTTTCGTCACTCCTTCGCTCCCTCTTCAGAGCTATGTCGAGGTCATTGACGACATAATCAGAGACCACGGGCACGCCCATGCGAAGGCCATCGCCCAAAAGCTCGGGATCAGCATGCCTTCGGTGACCGAGGCGCTGAGAACCCTTTCCGGAAAGGGGTTCGTGAACTATTTCCCGCGTCAGCCTGTCACCCTCACCACCCAAGGACAGGAGCTGGCACTCGAACTAAGACAAAAGCATAAAATCCTCTCCGAGTTCTTCTCCTTGATAGGCTGCGATGTCGAACTCGCAAAGCAAACCGCCTGTGTCGTCGAGCACCAGATAGACGCGAAAATCGCGTCCCTCATCGAGAAGCACGTGCGCGAGATGCTCACGTGGAAAAAAGTGTAGTGCCGGCCGGAGCCACACTTAACCGCTCCAATTAGTCGTACACTTCATCCACACACTTGCTTTCCAATCTGCTTTTCGCGTTCCGCTTCGGATATCCTATTTGACACGATGACCGGAACCAGGCATGGGAATTAAAATTTGTGAGCCAGTTTCAAAACTCCGCGTGAACCGCGGTGGAGAGCTTGAAACACCGTCATGGTGCACTATATTGAACCTTCAAGTTTATATTTAGTGTACAGGAGAGAGAGTCCGAAATGCGGGAAATAACAGTCAGTGCCATACTTCCGCCCAGACCTTCTTTCAGGTCAGGGGCGGTTGCCCCTGTCGAATGCGAGCTGGAAAAAGGGCTCAAGGTGTTTATGGGAAAGAAAAGCAAGTCCGCCCCATCCACAAGATTCTGCACCAATTCCACGCCTTGGTCTGATCAACCGCCAGAAAATCTCAGGCAAATCATCGCGATAGTCAGGCAAATGGAGAGGTCGTCCGCATGGATTCGGAATCTGAGAGATTGATTCTGACGCTCAGCTCAGGGAACAAGGTTGTTCTTCTCGGAGGAATGGCCATGATCGCCCATGGGTTTTCCCGTTTCACCAAAGACGTTGACATCTGGCTGGATCCTTCGAAGGGTGTCGCTAATTGGTGCAGAGTGATAGTCTGTGCTGTAAGGATGTTTAATGGTGCCAAGCTTTTTCAAGTAAGGTCAGGTCTTGAGATTGTTGAAGGGAAGCTCGATGATATTGTACAAGAAGATGAATTTATAAGGATATCAGGGCTTGATCTTGATGTTGATGTTTTCTTCCGCCCGAATAATCTTTCTGTCTCCGACTTTGAGTCTGTTTGGTCTAGGGCAGTTGAAAAAAATGATGGGCTAAAAGTTGCCGATGAGATAGACCTGGGGCTGACAAAAATGGGAACAGGAAGGATGCAGGACAGGATAGACATTGAATGGCTCGACTCGAAGATCATTCCTGTCCTTTGTGAAAAACTTACGACCTGCGACCTTTATGGAGCAAATGCCATTTTTTCGAGGATTGCCACAAACAACCTGCTTGAGGCGGCTCTGAAGAATCCCGACC
>CAZANS010000145.1:0-6130 GCA_964486565.1 uncultured Victivallales bacterium | reverse complement strand
GGACAGGACAAGGTAAACCCCTCCTCTCTCGCGCTCTCGGGCGATATGCTGCTCCGACATATCGGTTGGCATGAGGCCGCTGACCTCGTCATCAAGGGAATCGAGAACGCAATAGGCGACAAACTCGTCACATACGACTTCGCAAGGCTTATGGAAGGCGCGACTGAACTCAAATGCTCCGAATTCGCAAACGCCGCCGTCGAAAGGATGTAAGCTCGGACAGTGCTTTCACTCTCGCCGGAGGCGGCTACCATGCCACAAGCCACCTGATCTGTATGGGAAATCCGATACCAGAAGCTCGAAACACCAAACAGATAAAGCCCAAATGCCACAGGTTTCTTGCACATGGGGTCACGGACGGCGAGGCCGCCGTCCCTCTCGGGGTGGCAATATGCACGCAAGACCTGACGGCAAAGCCGTCTTTGGACTGCGGTACTCCTGCATGCCGAGGCGTAGCCCGAAGGGCGAAGACTGGTACCGCTTTCACTTTCAACAGCTGCGGGTAGGCTTGCCAGTTGCCGGTTCACGGTTCGGGGTTCGGGTCAAATTGCAACCTTAAAACTTTGCCGCGAACCTTGTCGCAAACCTTGTCCCGCCCTCGACGAGAAGTGTTACGGGGCCTTCGTTGCACAGGGATACCTGCATCATTGCGCCGAATACACCCGATCGTGTTGTCAGGCCGGACTTGCGGATTTCGCAAATGAACATGTCGTATAGTTTTCTTGCCTGTTCTGGCGGGGCTGCCTTTGTGAAATCCGGACGCCTTCCGCGGCTACAGTCGCCGTACAAAGTGAATTGTGAGACGACAAGGATACCTCCCCCGACATCAAGTGCCGAGAGGTTCATCTTGCCGTCATCGTCCTCGAATATCCTGAGGTTGAGGCACTTTTCGGCTACGAAGCTGCAATCCTCATCGGTGTCGTCGTGTGAAACGCCCAACAGGATGAGAAGCCCCCTGCCGATCTCCCCGGCAAACGTGGAATCGGCGACGACGGAGGCGTTTGAAACTCTCTGCACCAGCGCCCTCATGCGTCTGTAGCCTCAGCGCCTGGGAAAATCATCGCGGAGGCAAACTCCATCTGGAACTCAATATCCGAGGAGACATCCACGAACTGGACTTCGCTTATTATCTTTTCAACCTCGGCAAGCATGTCTGCTGACAACAGCACATATTTTGCTCCGACAAGCGAGGTGTTTCCGATGTAGAAGATTCTCGAGTCCGGCAGGGGGGGGAGCATGCCGATGCGCTTGGCATGAGACCTGCGTATGAAGTTGCCGAACCCGCCTGCGACAAATATCTTGTGGATGTCAGGGAAGGACACGCCTGCGGTTTTAAGGAGGATGTTTATGGCAGCGCGGATGGCTCCGGAGGCGAGCTGGAGGCTTCGCACATCCTTCTGTGTCAGGCATATATCCCTTCCGGAGTTCCCGGGCTCCACGACGAAGTCGAAGGTGCCGGAGGTCTTTTCCGAAGGCACTATGCGGGCAATCAGCGAGGCGGCTTCGGCGTAACGTGCGCGAAGTGCATCGGAGCATTCCTCGGGTGATTGTATCCTTCCTGTGTCCTCCAGGATGCCGCTGCAGAGCAGTTCCGAAGCGAGATCAATGAGCGCCGAGCCGCAGATTCCCACTGGGGACACATTGCCGATGACATTGTAGAGCAAGATGCCGTCTTGGTTTATGACCACCTTCTCTATCGCGCCTTTGCCCGCGCGCATGCCGTGGGTTAACCCTGCGCCCTCGAATGCCGGCCCGGCGGCGGCGGCGGCGGCATACAGGCGGCAGCCCTTCTTCAGGATTATCTCCCCGTTGGTCCCGACATCAACAAAAAGGATGTTTTCGCCCGCATGTTCGGCTCCGCACAACCCGGAGGCAAGAATGCCGGCTGTGATGTCCCCCCCGACAAAGCCCCCTATAACAGGGAAGAGCACGAGTTCCGCGTCAGGATGTGTGCAGAACCCCACATCGGCGGACTTAAAGCGTAAGGTCGAGGAGAAGGGAGGCGCGAAAGGTATCTGCCCCATATGCCTTGCCGGTATGCCGAGAAGCAGCGACTGCATCGCAGTGTTCCCCGCGACTGCCGCTGAAAGGATCTGATCACTTGATATGCCGCACTCCTCGACAATGCCTGAGATCAATGTGTTGCATGCGTCTTTGGCGCATTCGGCCAAGGCGCGGGAGTTGTCGGGGCTTTCGGCCTGAGCGCATATCCTGCTCAGCACATCCTCGCCGAAGCGAACCTGAGGGTTCAGACTGCCGCGTGTGGCGATCTGCCGACCGGTGGACAAATCCACGAGTGCCGCCGCGACAGTGGTAGTACCAAGGTCAATGGCGATGCCGTAGTTCGCGGGCTGCGGCGATTCCGCGCCGGCGGGCCAGATATCAATCAGCCGCTCTGCCGTCATGGCGGCGAAAACCGAGAAACCGCCTTCCCTGATTGCCTCCGGAAACCTGCGAAGGCAATCAAGGGATATCTCTCGCCCACCGATGGCATCCTTTAGCTGCGACAGGTCTGAGACGGGATTCTCAAGCGATGGAGGCGTGAAGGTTATTTTCTCTATTCCGACCAGCGGATGCCTGGGCGCACCCGAATCGTCAACGGCGCATTCATGCTTGTCTGCCGCCGTCAACGCCACCGTATCGCTCTCGAAAAGCGACTTGCGCGGGATGCTCAAGGAGATGTCCCCCGAAATCCTGCAGCGGCAGGCCAAACGGAAGCCGCTATTTATCTGCACCTCGGCAAGCAGCTTCACACATTCTCGGCTTGGGGCAAGCTCGCCCTGCTCGACCTTGACGATGCACTTTCCACAAATCCCTGCCCCGCCGCATGGGGTGCGCAGCATCACCCCGGCACGGGCAAGGCACTCGAAAAGAGAGGTTCCGTCAAGCACATAAACATGCTTGCCATATTCGGGCAAAGATACTTTGAACTCTTTCATTTCAGTTTCCGCAGAGTATTTTATAACACAAGCTTGATAACTATAGACTGGAAAATCCCGATGGCAATTGAAGCTTTCAATTTACACAGGCACTATTCTGCAAAAAACGCGGATCAAAATGCAATCGTCAGCTTCGACGTGTCCGAGAGTGCGCTGGCCGAGACTTGGCCGGGGATATTCTCCATCGGGCTGCATCCTTGGAATATTGTCGGGACGGATATCGAGGAAGCCATGGCGACCGTTGCGAAATTTGCAGAGAAGGGCAATTGCGTGGCTGTGGGCGAATGCGGTTTGGACAGGCTCAAAGGCCCCGACATGCAGATACAGTCGGAGATATTCTCACGGCATGTGCGCATAGCCGAGTCATTGTCAAAGCCTGTGGTGGTCCATTGTGTCAGGGCATATACCGAGCTGATCGGCAACAGGAAGGAAACACCTTGCAGAATCCCATGGGTCGCACACCGGTTCAACGGGGACATCGAGACAGCCTCCCGTTTGATCTCGCACGGCATCATGCTCTCGTTCGGGCCGGAATTGCGAAATTCGCAGAAACTCCGGGACGTGTTCGCCCGAATCCCCGCCGAAAAAGTGTTTCTCGAGACAGACAACAGCCCGATTGATGTGTGCGAAATTTACTCCCTGGCGGCAGACATCAAAAAAATCTCCCCCGACGACCTGAAGAGAAGCATGGTGAAAGCTCAGTTAGCCTTAAAGCTTTGTATACAAATATGTTAACTGCCATTTTTGAGATTTAACTGCTTCATTTAGGTTTATGGCAGCCTCTATTCCACGCACATCGCCACCTTCTCCCCGACCACGAAAGAGAGGGTTGATCTAATGTGCCCGAATGGTATCCCGCAAGCCACTGGGCCGTCAAAGGAATCCGCGAAATCCGCGAACACATCATGCAGTACCGACCTGCTGCCGCAGTTTTTGAACGATCCGAAGGCTATGCCTGCGAATTTCGCAAGGATACCCGCCTGCCTTATCTGGTTGAGAGATCTCGCGATCCTGTAGGGAGCTTCGCCGACATCCTCGAAAAGTGGTATGGTCCCTTGCAGAGAAGGCATCAGACGCGTACCGACAAGAGACGCGAATACAGTGAGGTTTGCCGGGATCAGCCTTCCCGTTGCCCGACCTGGCTTCAGAGTCCAGAGATTCCCCATGGCTCGTCTTTCAATCATTCCTCCGGGAAACTCCAGGACGGGATCTAACCCTCTGACACTATGACCGAAGGCTCTTTCTATCGCACCCCTCATTGACTCCGAAGCCCTTCTAGAGCAACATGCTGCAGGAAGATCCTGGCCCATCGGCGTGGCCACCGGGACACCCCTGCCGCATCTGAGCATCGCGAGGTGGAAGGCAGTTATGTCGCTGTATCCCAAGACGGGCATCTTACGGTGAGGGAGGTCTTTCCAGTCAATGGATTCCCACAGCCTGGCCGAGCCGTACCCGCCACGAGAAGATATTATAAGGTCGACAGAACTGTCGCGCCAGGATTCTGCGAAGTCTTTTGCGCGGTCGGGAACGGCTCCGGGGGTGACCGGTTCAAGGCCGGGCAGGAAGAGGGACTCCGCAACCCGGCACTCGATCCCGAGCATCTCCATCAAGACCAGAAATGATCTGATGCTAGACTTTTCTGGGGGGCTTCCCAGTGAAACGAGAGCGACTTTCCTTACATCCACGGGGAAAGGGCTAAATATTTTTCTTCTTTGGCAAAAAGACATAGAACGAACTCCCCTTCCCCTCCTCGCTTTCGACATTGACGAATCCCTCATGGTTGGAAACCGTGCCGTAGACCATCGAAAGGCCGAGCCCGGTCCCCTCACCCAAAGGCCTGGTGGAGAAAAACGGGTCGAATATCCGGTTGATGATATCCTTGTTGATGCCCTTTCCGAAGTCGCTTATCCTGACACAGTAGAACGAAGCGGGGCTTGCCTTGGCTGCCTTGCATTTTGATGCGAAGCTTTTCCCTTCGGCTAACTCCACTTCGATCCGCATCCGTTCGTCTGGATTGTCACGCATCGCATATCTCGCGTTTATCAGAATATTCAGAAACGCCTGGTTCAACTGCAGCTCGTCCCCTCTTGTTGGCGCCTTCTTGAGATGCGACTTCAAATCCAGCTCCAGATTCTCCTGCGATGCCGGCATGAAAAGCTCGATGGAGGACTTCACAACATCGTTGAGGTCGAGGTCCTTCTCAATATACTTCCCCTTCCTTGCGAAACCCAGCAGCTTCCGAGTAAGCTCGGCGGCCTGCTCGGTTATATTGTCAATACGCTCAAGATGGGTCACGACCTTCTCGTCCTCGACATTGTGCATGTACGTCAAAATATCAATATGTCCCTGTATTGCGTGGAGGTAGTTGTTGAAGTCGTGGGCCACCCCCCCGGCCAGTTCCCCGATGGACTCCAGGCGCTGGGTATGCGTGAGCTGCTCACGAAGCTCCTCCCTCTCGCGGTTGGCCTTGTTCTGCTCGGTGACATTCCTTCCGAAGACGATCGTGACCGACACGCCCTCCACCTCGACCTTGGATATTGATATGTCGAGATCGAGTTTTCTGCCCGTGGCAGACACGGCATTCAATGGAACGTTGACCAGATACTGTGTGTCCTCGAAATTGCGGTTTGACAAACGATGCCCCGGGACACCCGGCTTACCCTTCTCGGAGGCAGGCAGGAAATCGTCGGGGAAGATCTTGTTCTTCATCTCCTCCAAAGAGGTTATGTTGAACACGCTCAAAGCAGCGAGGTTCGCATCCAGGATCTTACCGTCCTTGTCTATAAGAAGAATCATGTCGCTGGCCTTCTCGACCACCATCCTGTAGCGCCCCTCCCATTCCTGAAGGTTCTTCTCGAGCCTTTGCGCCTTGCCGTAGCTGCCGAAAAAGGCGAAGACAATGTCCAGCGCCCCCCTGCCCTCCCCGGGAATCTCCTTCTCTATCTTGGAAAGATACAGGGTCACAAGCATGCTAAGCCATATAGAGACAAATGCGTTGGCGATATAGGATGTCCTCAGATGCATCCAGAACTCGGGCTGCCCCCAGAATGTGGCGGAGACGTAGAGGAGTGTGTGTATGATCTGAGTCAGCATGAATGCCAGAAGCACACTCAGAAAAAGTCTGCAGTTCAGGTTCCTCAGTCTCTGGAAGAATATCGGCAGCAGGAAAAGATCCAGAGTCTGGGCAAAGA
>CAZANS010000144.1:0-6145 GCA_964486565.1 uncultured Victivallales bacterium | reverse complement strand
ATCGCGAAATTCGCAGACCGCTTTGTCCGGACAGTGGCATCGGGCAAGAACACCAATATCGCATGGGTCACATCAAGCACCTTCCTCTACCTCCTCACCGCATCAATCGTACTCAAAATCATCAACATCGCCTCATTCACCACTCGAATCGGCCTATACCCCGCATCGTGCAGACTAGTCGCATTCATCCGAAGGCAACTGCCAAGATGAAGAGCCAACCTAGAAATACTGCAGCCAATCAGAATGATACGGTGAAAGTCCTTTGCGCCGCGATGTCGGCGGCTATCTTGGCGACGATCTCCTTCGGCACGACCTTGCTTGTCTTGACCACTGCCAGAGCCTTGTCCACCGACTGGTTCTGGGGTGCCCTGACGTCCACGATGTTTATGTCGTTAAAGCCGAGGAGGCTGGCGATCTTGCCGAGGATGCCCGGCTGGTCCTTGTACTCGGCGATCAGGTAGTCCCCGGAGGCCTCGAGGTAGAGCTTGTCGAAGTCGTTTATCCGCGAGATCATCAGGTTGTTCTCGGCGATGGTACCCCTAACGCTGACCTTGTCGAGGACATCCGAGCCGCTGATGATGTCAATGGTCATTGACTCGCCATACTTCTTGCCGGTGTCTGGCTCGCGGTTGACCACCACTATGCCGCGGTCCTTGAGGAAGGCCTCCGCGTCGGAGGCGTCCATGAATATGTCGAAGTCAGGCGAGATGCCCGCGACAATCGGCGCGAGCAGCCACTTGGCGAAAGGCTGGAGGTCGCCGTAGAAGCTGGTCTCGACCTGATGCGGAGCGGCACCCGCGCCAAGATAGGTGTGTGCGAGTTTCGCAAGCGCGAAGGCGAGTTCCTGGAATCTCGGGTCGAGGCCGTCCGGGACACCCTTGTTCACAACGGAGCTGGTGACCCCCTTCTCGAAGTAGCCCACCGTCTGCTCCGCGGCCTTGATGGCGGCGGCGAGATTCGCCTCGAAGGTGCTCGCCCCGAGGTGCGGCAGCATTATGTCCGCTATGTCGGCGACAGTTTTCTCTCCTGCCTCGTCCTTGGGATACACGTCGTTGCAGAAGACGATGCTCTTGGTCTTCTTCGCCTCTCTCAGGTCGTTCTCGTTGATCACCCCCGCCCTGGCGCAGTTTATCAGCATCGCGCCGTCCTTCATCAAACTGAAGAGCTTGGCGTTTACCATCCCCTTTGTGTCGGCTGTCTCAGGGATGTGCAATGAGATGAAGTCCGCCTTGGAGAATATCTCCTCCACTGTGCAGAGCTTGACCCCCAGCTTCTCGGCCAGGTCGGCGGAGAGCACGGGGTCGAACGCCAAAAACTTCATCCCGAAGCCCTCGAGCCGCTTCCTGACAAGCTTGCCGATATGCCCCATGCCAAGTATGCCCAGGGTCTTGCCGGAAATCTCCCTGCCCATGAGCTTTTTCTTTTCCCATCCTCCCGAGCGAGTGATGACATCCCCCTTGACCACATGCCTCGCCGCGGCCAGCATGAGCGCGATGACCTCCTCCGCGACGGCGTTGGAGTTCGCCCCGGGAGTGTTCATCACGTCAACATTCTTTCTCCTCGCATGCTTGACGTCTATGGTGTTGTAACCCGCGCCCGCCCTGACCACCAGACGGAGCTTGGGAAGCATGTCAATTATGTCGGCACCCACATTCTCGCTCCTGACGATGAGCACCTCGGTGTCTGGATGCTCCTTGGCCAGCTCGGGCAGCGGCTTGTATGCATCCTGCACGACTTTAAACCCTTTGGAGCTGAGGATCTCGGCGGCGGCGGTGTCCAGCTTGGTGGGGATCAGTACCTTTTTCATCGGCATCCTTTCCTAGTATTAATTGTTGTTGCTTTCTGCTTCCACGGGCACGGAAACGACATCCCGTGTGTTTAACTTACACGGACACGGTGTTTTCGCCAGCCCGCGAAACAGAAAAGCCCGGCAGAAATTCAGATATCTTTCTCCCCACAGACAGACCCAGCCTCGAAATACTGCAACCCATTTTGTGCTTTTCGGGCTCCCGCCGAACGGCCAAAACTGAACATTGCGTAACCCGCCCGCATCTGGCTACTCCCAACGCGGTTCACGCGAAGTTTTGAAACCGGCTCTGGACTAAACTACAGTGGATGCTAGATTATGGGTCCAGGTCCGGGGACGGGGAGGACGTGAGCAATGGAAGCAATAGAGGCGCAAAAAGGCAAGATGAGCAAACACGGCGATACTCATACCTACCCGGCGGCCCTGACCGTGGCGGGCAGCGACAGCGGCGGCGGCGCGGGCATACAGGCCGACCTGAGGACCTTCTCCGCATTCGGCATCTACGGCACATCCGCCATCACCGCCGTCACGGCGCAGAACCCTTGCGAAGTCCGCAAAGTCGTCCCGCTATCCCCCGATGCACTCCACGCACAACTCAAGGCTGTGTCTGCGAAATTCGCGATCGGTGCCGTAAAGACCGGGATGCTGCACGATGCGGCCCTGATACGTGTGTGCGCGGAGTTCCTGGAGAAGCTGGGAGTCCCGGTTGTCGTTGATCCTGTGATGGTTTCGAGCAGCGGCGCGGCGCTCCTGGAGGACGACGCGATTGACGCGCTAAGGGCGGAGCTTCTGCCACTGTGCGACTGGATGACCCCCAACGCCGCCGAGGCCGGGAGGCTGCTCGGCATCGAGATACGCTGCCTGGACGACATGGTGGTGGCGGCGAAGGAATGCTCTAGGCGGTGGGATGTCTCTTGCGTCGTCAAGGGCGGGGACTTAGCCGATGCCGGCGACAAGGCCGTGGATGTCGTCGTTTCGCGCGGGGACATCTACATTCTCTCGACCCCCCGGGTGGAGAACCCTCCCGGAAACTGCGCCTCGATCTCCCACGGCACCGGATGCACATTCAGCGCTGCGATCACGGCTGGGATAGCGCTGGACATGAAATGGTGCGACATACTGATTGCGGCGAAGGGCTTTGTTTTCGGCTCCCTTTCGGAGGCGGTGAACGTCGGCGAGAACCTTTTCGCGATGTACCCCCCGGCACAGGCATACAGAAACATGGTCGAACTCAAGAGGCTTTGAAAAGCCGCTGCCGGCCTGTTGTCAGGCGGCACGGGAATATCAATGCTATAAGGAAAATGCGATGTTGAAAACACCCTTGTGGAAATTGCTGCCGGTCATGATTTGCCTGACGGCCTCATGCATGACGCCTCCTCCCGCCGAAGGACAGGCGAACCACATCCGGGTCGCAAAAGCCTACGGGAGAAACTACGTGTACCTCGAAGATGTGGCAAAATATTACGGCATGTCTCTGGTGAAGGCCCATCCCGAGTGCGAACTTCGCAGCAGGTTCTCCCGAATCATATTCACGCCCGAGAAGAGATCGGCAGTTTTCAACGGCTTCAAGATAAATCTTCTCTACTCGCCTTTCCTGCACAAGGGCGAGCCGATGATATCGCAGACCGACTTCTCGCTGGTGCTCGACCCGATGCTGAGGAAAGCCGCGCTGCCACAACAAAGGGTGAGGAAAATAATGCTCGACCCAGGGCACGGCGGAAAGGACCACGGCGCCACAGGCAAGCTCTACCGCGAGAAGGACCTGGTGATCCAGATATCCCGGAGGCTGAGAAGCATCCTCACGGCATCGGGCTTCGAGGTGGTCATGACGCGCGACGGCGACACCTTCCTGTCCCTCCAGGAACGCGCTGACCTCTGTGCCCGAAATAGTCCCGACATCTTCATCTCGATCCACTGCAACGCGGTAGCGACCGAGTCCGTGAAGGGAATAGAGACCTTCTGCATTCCCCCCGCCGGAGCACCATCCACGTCCGAGAACAACGCCCCCGACACCCAGGAAAAAGGAAACCTTCACGACAAAAGCAACGCACGGCTGGCGCTGGAGGTGCAAAGACATACACTCCTGGCCACAGGCGCCCAAGACCGCGGTGTCAAACATGCCAGATTCTCCGTCCTGAAGAACGCCTCATCCCCAGCAGTCCTCGTCGAGACAGGATTCCTTTCAAACACCGCAGAGGAAAGACTCCTCGGCTCAACCGCATACCAGAAGAAGATCGCCGAGGGCATAGCAAAGGCCATAGCCGCATACGCCGAGGCAGTAAAGCCGTAGCAGAGGAGCCAGAAGACAAGATGCTACTGGAAGCGATTCATGTTGTATCACAGATCTCCAAATACCTCGGATACCCCAGGATCAACGTGTGCTCCAGAGAGTTCGCCACCGTGCTCAGATACACGCCCACCAAAAAAAAATCAAAAAAAATCCGAATAATCACTTGAAAGTTGATCAGGATGTATGTATATTAACTTTAGAGAAGGAGAAAGACTGTAGAACAGGTAGAAAAAGTAAGTTGAAGGATTAGGATTGAACAGTCATCAAATAAAGAGGTGAAGAGATGAATGCAAGGATCATGACAGTGTTGTCGGCGGCGGCTCTGATGCTACTATTCGGAAGCTTTGTGCAGGCTCAGTGCGGTGGTTGCAAGGCACATAAGGACAAGGCAGAGAAGTCAGAGGTGGTGTATATCACCCTAGAGAAGCTGCAGGCACTCATCGCAGAGGACAAGAATCTTGTCATCATAGATGTTCTCAGCCCAGAGTCGTTCGCCAAGAGCCACATCGCGGGCGCGATAAACATACCCGTGGGGAAGTTCGAGAGCGGCGAGGCTCTGAAGGATCTCGACAAGGCCAAGACCTACGTGCTGTACTGTGCGAACAAGAAGTGCAAGGCCTCGACCAAGGCCGCCGAGATAATGATGAAGAACGGTTTCAAAAACGTGCTGGACTACGAGAACGGTCTGGCCGAATGGGAAGAGAAAGTGAAGGAATAATGCCTTCGCAAGTCTGATTTCTCCTATTGACACCCGCCCGGGCGCACAAAAAGCACCGGGCGGTTTTTTTTGCTTCCCAGCTTGTGATTGACGGATTCAGCGTTATCTTAACGACCTCAGAAATCAGATGGTGGGTGTAGCTCAGTTGGTTAGAGCGTCTGGTTGTGGCCCAGAAGGCCGGGGGTTCGAATCCCCTCACTCACCCCAGCAATTTCAGACAACCTTGCCGCCGCGCGACCGTTGGCGCCTCCGGCTGAACTCATGCGTTCCGCTCGTAGTGGCCCCACATAATGATTTTTGTTCACAAAAAATATCACCATAATCGATGCTCCAATTCAGGCTCCGGGAGGTCGCCCATCTGATGATAAAAAGCAACTTCAACGACATCGAAGGATCTGAACCCGAATGGCTTTCTGACGAGGTTGTTCATGTCAAATTATGCAAAAAACAATTTGGGACTTGACAAACCGGCTCATAGGAGGTGCGACCCCGTGTGCGCCGGATCCTGCACCCCGGCAGACTGAAACCCTTTTCTGCGGATTTCGCAACTGTCGCACCTGCCGCAGGGCCTGCGGTCCGCGGACGGGTTGTAGCAACTGTGAGTGATGCCGTAGTCCACTCCGAGCGAGATGCCTAGTCTGATGATGGATGGCTTGTCGAGTTTCTGTAGCGGCGCGTGGATTTTGATCTTGGTGTTCTGGTCGGCGGGCTTGGTGCCGAGCCTGGCGCAGTGCTGGAATGCGCGGATGAATTCTGGTCTGCAGTCGGGATATCCGGAGTAGTCCATGCTGTTCACGCCTATGAAGATGTCTTTTGCGCCGAGCGTCTCGGCCCATCCGAGCGCGAAGGAGAGGAAGATGATATTTCTTGCGGGCACGTAGGTCTGTGGGATGGATTTTCTGGCGGGGTCGAAGTCCGGGACGGGAATGTTGTCGGAGGTCAGGGCCGAGCCGCCCCACTTCCTGAGGTCTATCTTCACCACGATATGCTCGAGCACGCCGGTTGCGCGGCAGACCCTTCGTGCTGCCTTCAGCTCGACCCTGTGCCTCTGGCCGTAGTCGAAGCTCATCGCGTGGCAGGCGAAGCCTTTGGATTTTGCCACGGCGAGAATTGTCGCGGAGTCGAGCCCTCCGCTGACCAAGACGACAGCCTTTTTTTCCCGGCGGGTCATTTCCTTATGATTGCGAGTAGCTCGTCGCGCTTGGCTTCCATCGTCTGACGGTCGTCCGCCTCGACTATCAGCCTTAGCAACGGCTCGGTGTTCGATGCCCTGACATTGAACCACCAGTCTTTGTATTCCGAGGATATGCCGTCCAGCTCATACATCTTG
>CAZANS010000143.1:0-6209 GCA_964486565.1 uncultured Victivallales bacterium | reverse complement strand
CGTCGTCCAGATGAAGGAGATGTCTGAAAAGGCATTGTCCGATGCGAATGCATCATGGAAAGATGTCGGCGGAGTGGGAATAGCCGTCCCCTCCCCGGTGGATCAGGCCACCGGGACAATCGTGAACTCGCCGAACCTGGGGCTCAAGAATATCGCGGCGATCCCGGTTTTCGAGCAGCTTTTCGGCAAGAAAATAGCTTTGGGCAACGACACCAACTGCGGGATATGGTCGGAATACAAGGCCGGTGCGGCGAGAGGGACTGGCACTGCCGTGGGGTTTTTCCCGGGGACAGGGCTGGGTGGCGGGATAGTCGTCAACGGGAAACTCCAGACCGGGATTAAAGGTGTAGCGGCGGAACTAGGGCATATCATTGTGAGATACAAGGGCAGGCGCTGCGGATGCGGCAACAGGGGCTGCCTGGAGGCATACTGCAGCAAAGTGGCGTTCTCCAAGAGGCTCGACAAGCTCATCAACAAAAGAATGAACCAAAGCATACTCACCAAACTTATGGGCAAGGATTTTTCCTCACTCAAAAGCGGTGTCCTCTCCGAGGCATATCGCTCGGGGGACCAGATCACCTGCATGGTGTTGAACAAAGGGGCCTATATGCTGGGGGTTGCGACGGCGAGCATGGCCTGTGTGCTTGCGCCGGACTGCTTCGTCTACGGCGGCGGTGTGATGGAGGCGTTGGGCTCAGAGCTTCTTCCCCATATCCGCACCGGGCTCAACGAACACCTTTTCGGGCTGCAGCCGCAGGATGTAAACCTTAAGCTCTCGATGTTTGGCGACGATGCCGTGGCACTTGGCGCTGCTCTCCTGCTTGAAGACAAGATCAAGGCCTGAGGGAATGCCATGGAAAACGTCCTTAAGGAACCGATCGCAGTCATAGATGTCGGGGCGCACTCCATCAAGATGGAGATAGCCCAATTCGACGCGCAAGGGTCGAAGGAGGTCTTGACACACCTGGAGTACTCGATATTCCTCGGGTCGGACGTGTTCACCAAGGGAAAGATCACGTCCAAAAGCATGCGCCATGCCTGCAAGATCATCTCCGACTGCGCTGCGCTGATGAAGGAATACGGAGTCTCCAAGTACAAGGCCGTTGCGACCAGTGCTGTCAGGGAGGCGCTCAATCAGGACATCTTCATCAACAGGGTGAAGGTGACCTCGGATATAGATGTAAAGATACTCGAGCCCACGGAGGAGATGAAGCTGATCTTCCTCGCGGTGAAGGATGCCATAGAGAAACGCTTCGGACTGCAGAAGCACAATGCGGTCATCTGCAACATAGGCACCGGGTCAACACAGATCGCATTCATCGAGAAAGGTGTTTTCAGGAACATCCAGACACTGAAGTTCGGCACTCTCCGGCTAATCGAGGAGATATTCACCGGCATAAGCTCGAGGAGGCTCAAGGACTCCATCGCCCCCTTCATCGAGAACATTGTAGAGTCTGCATTCAAATCGGCGACGGAGAGTATGACCGATATGTTCATTGTGGTCGGCGCGACGGCCAGAGCCTTGGTCAGCATACAAAGGGACAAGCCGCCCAAACACATCGCCACCATATCAAGAAAAGACTTCGAGAATATCTTCTCCAAGGTCACAGAGATGACTCCGGCGCAGCTCGTGGAGAAGTACCATCTTTCGGACTCCATAGCGATAGGGCTCGAGCCTTGCTGCCGCCTCATCGAGCAGATTTTCAAGATGATTTCCGCCAAAAGCATCGTCATTCCAATCATCAACACAAGGGACGTTCTTCTGAGGGATATAGTGCTCGAGGCCTCAGGCGAGCCCGACAGGTTCGACGAGGCCATGATAACATCCGGAGTTTGTGGCCGAGAAATACAACTACGACAAGGGGCATTCCGACGCGGTGTCCAAGTATGCCACGACCCTCTTCGACATGCTGAAGGATATCCACAACCTCGACCAGAAGTCCCGGCTTCTGCTGCAGCTTGCCGCGATTCTGCACGACACGGGGCAGTTCATCTCGCTGGCGCAGCACCATAAACACTCATATTACCTTGTGATCAACTCCTTCATCCCAGGGCTCTCCCAGACCGATCAGAAAATCCTTGCCTTGCTTTGCCGGTATCACCGGAAATCCCCGCCCAAGACCTCACATCCCGAATACACCAGCCTGCCTACCGCAGACCGGGTCAGAGTATGCAAGATTGCCTCGATACTGCGCATCTCGGACGCACTGGACAGAACTCATCAGAGCAGGGTTAAGATTGTGAAGACCGAGACAGACACGACGACACTTAATATCCATGTCGTGACGAATTCAGACGACATCACCATCGAGACCTGGGGGATAAAGACCAAGAGCGACATGTTTTCCGACACCTTCGGGCTGGATGTCAAGCTCATAGGAGATCTAGAGATATGATACCGCAAGATTCTTTCATCAACAGGGAGCTTGGCCTTTTGGATTTCAACTCCAGAGTGCTGGAGGAGGCCGAGGATCCATCCGTCCCGCTGCTCGAGAGGCTGAAGTTCATCGCCATCTTCAGCTCGAATCTGGACGAGTTCTTCATGGTCAGGGCCGCCGGGGTCAACCAGCAGAAAGACTCCGGCGTCACTAGTGCCGACCCGTCAGGGCTTACCCCGTCGCAGGTTTTGGTGGAAATCCAAAAGAAGGCCTCCGGACTGGTAAAGAGACAATATGCCCTTCTCCGCAACAAGATACTCCCGGAACTCGAGAAAAAAACCTTCAGGATCATCCCCTTCTCACAACTGACTCCCGATGCGGGAAAAGAGATGGAAAAATATTTCAGGAGTCAGGTCTACCCTGTCCTCACGCCCGTCGCCGTTGACCCAAGCCATCCCTTCCCCATAATCAACAACTGCTCAATCGAAATAGCGGTATCACTTTCAAAAGGCGAAAACGACGACCTGCATGCCTTCGTCGAGGTTCCAGAGGTCCTCCAGAGATTCATCAAGGTCAAATCCCTTTCCACACCGCAAAATTCCGCATACGTCCTTCTCGAGGACATGATACTGGCCTATATTGACAAGCTTTTCGTCAACTGCAGGATCTCCGAAGCCTTTCTCTTCAGGATCACAAGGGATATGGACATCAACATAGACCAGGAGGGGGCCGCCGACCTGTTGCTGCAGATCGAGGAGTCCCTGCGCAAGCGCGAGCGGCGTCTGCCCATACGGCTCGAGGTGATCACAGGGACGAATCCTTCTCTGCGCAAGTGGCTTGAGGAGATGACACTTCTCAGGCCAAACTCCGTCTACGAGGTTGACGGTCCTCTTGACCCGAGTGCTTTTTTCGAGCTGATAGCCAAAGAACAAAGAGCCGACCTGGCCGAGCTTCCTTGGGAACACTTCCCCAGCCCGCTGTTCGATGATCAGGAAACCGTGTTCGATTCCATCAAGAAACACGGCACGATCTCCCTTTTCCATCCTTTCCAGTCATTCGACCCAGTGATAAGATTCCTCAGGGAAGCCGCTGAAGACCCCAATGTCCTCGCAATCAAACAAACCCTGTACCGTGTCAGTGGCGACTCGCCGGTAATAGACGCGCTGCAGCGCGCCGCCGAGAACAAAAAACAGGTCACCGTCATAGTCGAGCTGAAAGCGAGATTCGACGAGGAGAAAAACATCGAATGGGCAAGGAAGCTCGAGGAATCCGGCGCGCATGTCATATATGGCATCGCTGGGCTCAAGATACATTGCAAGGCCCTGCTGATTGTCAGACGGGAGGACAACAGGATTCATCGTTATGTGCATCTTTCCACGGGCAACTACAACGACAAGACCGCGCGGCTATACACCGACATCGGCATGTTCTCCAACAACCCCGACCTTTGCACCGACATAGCATCCCTTTTCAACATCATGACCGGGTACTCGGAATACCAGAACTGGTTATGCATAGCCACGGCTCCCATTGACCTGCACCAGAAGTTCGTGGAGCTGATCAGAAGGGAGGCTAGGCTGTCGTCGCCGCAAAGGCCCGGCAGGATCATCGCAAAAATGAACTCCCTCGTCGAACCGACCATAATCGAGGAACTTGTCAAGGCGGCCAATGCCGGTGTCCAGATGGATCTAATCGTCAGGGGGATATGCTGTCTCAAGCCTCCCCGGGGCAGCGCGATCAACATAATAAGCATTGTTGACAGATACCTTGAGCATTCAAGGATCTACTACTTCGAGAATGCCGGGAATCCCGAATACTATCTATCCAGCGCCGACTGGATGCCGAGGAATCTCTACCGCAGGATCGAGTTGCTATTCTCTGTGGACGACCCGACCACCAGAGACCTGATAGACAAAACCCTCCGGTTTCAACTTGAAGACAGGATAAAAGGCAGAAGGCTCGAGCACGATGCCAAATACCGCCGCAGAAAACCACAGAAGAACAGTGTGAAAAGCCAACTGGCGACCCAGCAGTTGTTCAAGTCCCTTATTGCCACCGACAAGAAGATCAGCAAGTCATTCACCGTGATCAGCGCCCGAAAGGAAGATCGTTGAGCCGGAATCCGGCCAGGTCCTCCTCCGAGTAGAAGGCCTTCATCAGGAAGAGCCCCCTGGCCGGCGCGGGCTTGGGGAGGTCGGAACGACTCGCGCATTTCAACAAACCAAGCACATCATCCGATATGTAAAGGCCGCAGCCGACCAGCGCCAGAACCCCGGTCATGTTCCTTACCATCTTGTACAAAAAACCGCTGCCCACATAAGTCACCGCCAGAAAATGCCCGAACTCCCTCACATCAATCCTGAATATCCTCCTCACAGTCCCGCCATCGTCATCCTTGCGGGAGTTGGTGAAAGCAGCAAAGTCGTGTTCGCCGACAAGATGCTCAGCACCGCGGCGTATGGCATCGGCATCACGGCACCCGGGGACGTGCCAACTGAAGCGAGAATTGAACGGAGACTTATCCCCACGGTTGACTATATAGCAGTAGGCCTTCCCGATCGCGGAAAACCTGGCGTGGAAATCTTCCCTCGGCGCATTCCTCAGGCAGTTGATCCTTATCGAGTCGTGGAGTGAGTTGTTCAAGGCCTGGCGCAGGTTGTCCGGGGGGATGCCAGGATAGTCAGGGACATCAAAAGTCACCGGCTGACACACAGCATGGACCCCTGCGTCTGTACGCCCGCTCGAGTGGATCACAACAGGCTGGTTGACATACAACTCGGAAAGCCGCCTCTCAATCTCCTCCTGAACAGTACAGACATCAGCCTGCCTTTGCCAGCCAGCATAATCAGTCCCGTCGTATGAAACCTCAAGATACATCCTAGGCATCATTTTCTCCAGCGCCCAGCTCTAGTGCTGGCGGTAGCCGGTTACCAAAAGCGGCTTGTTAAAACCAATTAATTTTCACACAGAGGAAACGGAGATAAGGATAAGAAACTCTCACTCGCCTGCGCCGCAACACTTCTTGTACTTCTTCCCGCTGCCGCAGGGGCATGGCTCGTTGCGCCCGACTTTCGGGGCCTCCCGGACAAATGTGAACTGAGATGGAGCATCGTCTTCTCCACCCCCATCTCCCGACTCGGGGGTGCCCCCGAACTGCCCTATCTTATCATGCACAAGACTCCGCGGCAAAGATGCGATCAGCCGCTCGAAGGCCGCCAGACTCGTGGTGCTGCGGAACATGTTCGTCAATATCTCCTGATTGATCTCCGCCATCAGATCGCTGAACATCGCAAAAGCCTCCTGCTTGTACTCTATCAGGGGATCCTTCTGCGCGTAGGCACGTAGATTTATGCTTGACCTGAGGTTGTCCATCCCATAAAGGTGCTCCTGCCACAAACGGTCTACAGCCTCAAGTATTATATTGCGCTCAAGCCACGAAAGAGATTCAGGTGACTCAAGCTCGCTCTTCGATTTATAGGCCTTCTCAACCTTGCCATATATATAGCTGATAACCTTGTCGGAGTCAGACGACTTCAAATCCACAGTTCTCTCACCATCGGCAGATTCCCTGAAAACTATCCCAAGCTCCATCTCTTTGAAGCCCAAGGGGAAAGTAGAGCTAAGCCAGTGAAGCATGCTGTCAAGCGCCGGAAGATCGCCCGTCCCGCTGCCAAACATCTTGAATGTCGCGTCAACATGTTCCTCAAGCTCCTGTCTCAATATATCCATCAATATCGCACGGGGTTCCTTCGAAAGAAGGACCTCATTACGGAAGCCGTAAAGCACCTCGCGTTGCTTGTTCATAACATCGTCGTACTCAAGCGTACGTTT
>CAZANS010000142.1:3440-6211 GCA_964486565.1 uncultured Victivallales bacterium | reverse complement strand
ACAACATCGTTGCAGTTCTTGCATTTGTCCCACAATCCCTGGGGTATCTCCCTCTTCTTCACCGGCAGTGTCGAATACTTGTTTCTCTTCTTGAAAAGTTGCATGTCGGACTTCTCCTTAAAATAAGTAAAGGCAAAATATATCAGCTTATCTTCAAATTACCAGTGTAGGACATTATCGCGGCCACATACTGCGAAAGCGTCTTTGTCAGTTCACGGTAGTTGACCATATTATTTCCCGCAGCATTTCTTATATTTCTTGCCGCTGCCGCAGGGGCAGGGGTCGTTGCGTCCGATTCTCTCCGTATGCTCAAGCGTCCCCGTCTGCTCCCCGAGGAAAGAGGGGAAAGGGATCGAGTCGGACATGTCTTTCCCCAGGTACTCCTTGACATCCCAGAAGGCATCTACGATGAGCGCCTCCAAGTTTTTCTCCTGTGACTTCATCAAGTCCAACGCCTCTCGAGTGTACAGATCGGAGCACATTTCCTTGATTTTGCTGGCATAGACGATCGGCAACAGCTTGTCCGCAAGCTCGCGATCCTCCGGGAATTTCCAGTTGCCTTCCTCGAAACCCAAAATTCCCCAAATAAAGCCATTGCTCCATGGGGCACAATCAGGATATTCTTTGCCACGTTTGTTTATAACGCAATGTATCGGAATCATAGTCCCGTCATGCACACTCTCGAGAGTATTGTTGAAAAGTTCAAAAACATGCCCTAACATTGCCTCTATCTGCTCATTGGATTCAGTGTTGAACTCAGGCATTTCGCCGTCCGCGCTGCCGAATACATACGGGAGCCACCTGGAGGGAAAAATCGGGGACGGCGCGATGGCTATTGACGAGAACAATCCGTGAATATAAGAAGCGTGCATAATTTTTACGTCCATGCCTTCGAGGCATTCGCACAATTTCTTCGCTACAATTAAAAAATCTTCAAGGCGTTTTTCATACTTATCCATCTTTTCTACTCCTTTTCATTTTCATGCAGCATAGCACTCCACCGCCCCCGACCAGGCAGAAACCCACATCTCCCCACAGAGGATAAATCGGTATCTGAAGGATTAGCCCATGTATCAGCAGAACAAACCCCTCAAAAAGCATAAATGTCCCAATTACTGGAACCAAAGACTTGAATTTGTCGTAGTTTATCACAGGAAGCAGGCATATCAATCCGACAAATGAAAACACGCTTGAGGCCATGCGCAGCCAGTAGTCGTACATATTGTCGGATTGCAACAGCGAAGGCTCTATCCCGCCGATATAGCCAAGCATGTTGAACGCCGAATTGCCCGGGACAAACACCCCGACGATGCAGATTCCCCACCCTATGGCCAGATAGATCAGGAACATCTTTAACAATAGTTGTTTCGGTGATCTGGCCATTGGACGTAATATATTATAATGCCTGTCTGTTATCGAATGGCTGTGTTTTTTTTATGTCCATGAGCATGGATAGCACTTCGCCCAGGGAGTGAGGTCTTTTGTCCGGGGCCTTTGCCAGACATTTTTCGATGATTATGTCAGTCCAGAGAGTCGAGAAGGTTGGCCTGATGCTTTCTATGGCGGGGGGAGCCTTCAGAGAATGCAACTCGTAGAGGTTCTTGTAGTTCTCCGCGACGAAGGGCGGCGTGTTGGTGGCCAGATGGTACACCGTGGCGCCGAAGGAGTATATGTCGGAGGCGATGCTGGCCTTCTCGCCAGCGAATATCTCCGGGGCCATGTATATCGGTGTGCCGATTATCATGCCCTCCTGGGTCAGCTCCAGCGGGTTGGGCAACTGGGCTATCCCGAAATCGCAAAGCTTGACCTGCTTGGTCGAGGGGATGAAGATAGAGTTCTTAAGCTTTATGTCGCGGTGGATTATCCCATTGTCGTGTATCTGGCTCAGTGCGCACGCGAGGTCGAATGCGATGGAGAACACGGTGTTCTCAGGCAGCCTGCCTCTGGATATCAGCAGTTCCTCGAGGTCAATGCCGTTGAGGTACTCCATGACCAGGTAGGTTCCGTCGCGGTAGATCCCTTTGTCGTGGAAGGCGATGACGTTGGGATGGTCAATCTGCGACATTATCTCGATCTCGTACTCGAAGCGTCTGAATGTTTCCTCGTTATTCCCTGTTGCGCCCGAGAGGAGCTTCATGGCATAGAGGTTGTTGTCTCTTTTGTCCAATACCTTGTAGATCACCGAAGTCTTTCCCATGCCGAGCGAGTCGAGGACAAGGTATTGTCCGACCCTGTCGCCGATAAAGGGGATTTTCCTGTGGGAGTTCTCGGATTCCTTGAAGTCTCCCGCCGACAGCACCTGCCTGCAGAGAAGAGTCCGGACACGAAGTGCGAACTCAGCAGGATTGAAAGGGAGAAACACGAAGTCATCAGCCCCGGAATCAAGCAATTGCCCCTCGGAAAAACCATCCTCCTTCCTGACCAGAAGCATCACGCGGACATGCGGGTACGCCTCCTTGACAGTGTGGCAGAGGGTGATCCCGGAATCACCGTCATCATCCTCGATGTAGGGGTCGGCGATAAGAAGCTCGACTTCAGGAGGCCCGTCGGGCTGCGTATCGCCAAGGTTCGAGGGGATGCCCATGATCCTGCGTGCCAAAACCGGTGTCGAGGCGGTCTGTATCTTCTTGAACCCGTCTTCGCGGAGATAGCCGCAAATTGTGTCGCAGAGGTTCTCGTCCCCCGATGCCAGCAGGATGGCCGAGTCAGTGCTTGCCCTGTGAGACCCCCCTTGTGTTCTGGAATAGACCAACATGTCCAAGAGTCATTCC
>CAZANS010000142.1:0-3430 GCA_964486565.1 uncultured Victivallales bacterium | reverse complement strand
CGCTTGAGAGTACCTTTACATGAGCATTAATCAACCACGCTAAGGAATCATTAATGCTCCTCCTTGGGCAGATGCGTGAAGTCCGGGTTGCAGGCCGGGAACTTTTTGTCCGGGACAAATCTCCACTACAGGGGATACCGAGGCAAGGCGGAAGGCATCTCCGACGGGGATTATCCTGCCTATCCCCACCTCGGCAGCGTAGGGTATGCATCCGAAGACAAATGCGCCCCCGCGTGCGCTTCCGTGCGCTTCTGACTATCTCCTTCAGATACTTCGTGGCGTTTGCCGAGAAGCTGTTTCCAACCGCTAGAATCTTCATGTCTTGTCCTCGATTTTTTTTGCCTGGTTCCAGAGTTCTTCCATTTGTTCGAGGGATGCCTGTTCCGGGGAAAGGCCTTTTTTTGCGAGTTCGCGTTCGATGTGCTCGAAGCGGTTTTTGAATTTTTTTACTGTGCGGGCGAGGAGTTCCTCAGCGGATATCCGGCCGCGGAAGCGCGAGAGGTTGACCACGGAGAACAGCAGGTCGCCTATCTCCTCGTCAACGGCACTGTCGTCTTTCGCAGCCACGGCACTCCGGAGTTCACGTAGCTCCTCCTCGATCTTCTCGAGTATCTGCTCCTGACTCGACCAGTCGAAACCCGCCTTCGCAGCCTCGATCTGGTAGTCCCGCGCCCTGTTCAGAGCAGGAAGATGACGCGGGATCCTCGAGAACCTTGGAGGTGGCGCGCCACCCTTCTCCTTCATCTTGACCTCCTTCCAGATGTCAAGGACCTGCTCAGGGTTCTCAGCCCTCTCCTCGGCAAAAACATGAGGATGCCGCCGTATAAGCTTCTCAGTCACCCCCTTTACCACATCGTCGAAGTCGAAAGCCCCATTATCCTGCGCCATCTGCGCGTGGAATATGACGTGCATGAGTACATCCCCGAGCTCCTCGCACATCCCCGCATGGTCGTTGTCGTCAATCGCGTCGAGCAGCTCGGCGCATTCCTCGATCAGGAACTCCTTCATCGAGGAATGGGTCTGGATCTTGTCCCAGGGGCAGCCCTCCGGGGATCGCAGCTTGGCAAGTGTTAGGCAAAGGCACTCTAGGGGTGCTGCATCTGGGAAGTGGGTCATTGGCATTTGGTCATTGCGCGATAGACTTTAGTTCTTTCCCTTGATGGCCTCGCGTATCTCCTCGGGTATTTCCTCGAGAGAGGTGTAGGTCTGCCTCTGCCCGTCTATTATCACTGAGTAGGTATGGGTGAAATCAGGGATGTCGTCGAGATGCTCGATCTCCTTCCTCAGATCGGCAGGCATATCTTCAAGGGAGCTGAATACAAGATATTCGTCGTTGTGCTTGATGACATACTGCTGGGAAGGGATCTTGACGGATATGGGCATGGTATGCGTCATCCCGGTAGGGTCGTCGTCGACAAAGAACTTCACTGCAGGAGTATTGACCTCCTTCTTCTCCTTGCCCATTATATTCTTTAGAACATCTCCGATTCCCATTGCCAAACCCTGCTGTTATCGTTTGTAAACCCTGTTTAGATAAAACTTCAAACCTGTACGGGGTCAATATAGCGCATACAGCAGATTATGCAACATGCCGATTCCTCTCTTTTAAGAAAAAATGTTTGGTGTCTCTTTTTTCTTCTCGGGGGGAAATATTTCATTCCCCCCACTTATCACAGAATCGCCGCATTACATGGGATGACAGGGAAATTGTCCCCTGTGCCGGGGCTACAGCAGTGTGATGAACCACACAGTCCATACGGACAGGCTTATCGTGGCGATAGCTATGCCCCATAAAGCAAGATTTTCACCGCTGTAGTGGTAGCTCTTGTCGGCTATCATCATCCTGGCGGCGAAGCCCATTATCAGCGCGGGCGGCGCAAGGACACCGAAAAACAAAATGCTCAGCAACGCGCAGATGAGTGAGCTTTTTGCCAGGGGACACTCGCTGAGCTGATGGGAATGCCTGTGGTGTCTCCTATTGGTATGCGTCCCGGTGCGTATTATGCTGGCGCTGGAAGAATCGGCGAAACTCGCCGCCGAGCCGCTAAGATGCGCCTTCCACGACGACGAGGCCGATGGATAGTGGAAAACCCTGCCACATCCGCAGATATATTCGCCCTCCTCGTCAACCATGTACTGCTTGCTGCATTTCTGACAGGTGTATATGTAGGACATCTCGTACCTCCCGTATCAATTTTGATAAGGACGTCGTTCAACCTTATGCCTCCGAGAGCCCCGCTTAAGCCTTGAAATGACTTCCAATCGGCAGCTCTCAGAGCGTCCTAAACGGCGTGTAGCATTAAGCATGCCAAAAATTTCCTTCCAGGAGGAAGAAAATTTCAATCCTCGATCAGGGAGAGCTTTCTGAAGTATGCCTCGATGGCCTCGCGGTATTCCTCCGGGATCGCCAGGGCTCCGGATCCATGTACCTTGTCGGGGGATCCGGCGGGATCCTCCCTGCCGAAGGCCGGGTCGTTGAATATCCTGTTCAGCGCGTCGGTCGTCCCGCCGGCCATGCTTCCTCCGCTTGCCCCCGCTCCGGGCTGGAGCATCTGCATCAGCGCGGCAAGCATTGACATCGGGCTGGCGGAAGACTGCGAGCTCGACTCCTGGAACGCCCCGGAAAGCATCTCGATTATCTGGGTCTGGGCGGCAATGACGGGGGCATCCGTGGCAGGAGCCCTCAAAAACGCCACCACCTCGTCCATCACTTCCCCGGCGGCGTCAAGGAGCTTGAAGACAGGCGGGAAGCCGCGGGCCATGTCCTCCAGGAAAGAAAGGTGCAGATGTATGTCCCCCTGCTCGTATGCCAGCTCGAGCGCCTTCGCTTTGTAGGCCTCCGGCGAGTCGGGCTTGCGCTGGTCGAGCATCCGGGTCTTCTCGCGCAGATTCTGCTCCTTCTGGATAAGCCTCAGAAGCCCCATCAGGAACTCAGTGTCCATCTCCTGCGGCTCACCGTCGCCGGGTTCCTGCGACTTTGCCATGTCCGACTTGGACAGCATCTCGGCCCAAATGGCGAAATTATCTCCCATCACCTTTGACTTCTCGATGCTTCGTGTGGTGAAGTTCTCTGATATACTGTCCTCTAGCTCCTCCAGGTCATGGCGCATATTCTTCTCCTCCATGCTGTCCAACACTGACTTGTACGCCTCGATCCTGGTCCTCGCGAAGTATCCAGAGAGGTCGTCCTGGATATACCCCGCGTTTCGGCCGGTTGTCTTCTGCTCAGAAAGCAGTTCGTCCAGCCTAACCCTATTCTCGCCCTGTATCTCGGCAGGGGGCAGCCCTATGACAGAATGCAGCATTTCGCCCAAGGCCGAGGTGATAGCCTTTTCACGCTCGGACTCCTTCCTCAGCCTGGTCACGAAATTCTCCACGGCCAGCGACTCGAGCGACTAGGAGGACTCCTCGATGAGCTTTGAACGCTTTT
>CAZANS010000141.1:0-6220 GCA_964486565.1 uncultured Victivallales bacterium | reverse complement strand
CTGCACAGAAAAAATCATGAGGAACGACCCGACAAAACACACCAGCCCGCCGACGACAAGAGCAAACACAACCAGCCCTACAATCACCTCTCCCATATCCATAACGCAAAACTCCCCTCAATGTATTAAAAATACTCAATCCTAATTGTCAGATGCCTTTATCAACCCCAAACCCCAAACCCTAAACCCCAAACTGTGTACCATGGACGCATTTACTGTAGATAGAGGTTCAACATCTTCTCAGTCGCCTCGAGAGCCGCTTCAGACTGGTCGCTGTCAACCCCTATGGTGGAGAATGGCGCATTGCCCTTGCTCTCCCATGTGATTGTAGTCTCGACAAGCGCGTCAGTCTTGCCCCCCGGGGGGATCTGCACCTCGTAGCCCACAAGCTTGGGTATCTCGACACCCTGTGTATTCAAAGCCTTTCGCAAGGCCTTCATGAATGCGTCGTAGCCACCGTCGCCCTTAGCCTCAGACCTGAGGATTTTACCTTTGTAGTCGAGCTCGAGGCTCGCCGATGGGAGCTTCCCCTTCTCGGTGTTTATCGTATAGTGCTTGAACTTTATGCGCCTCTCGCATTGCGAATTCAGCACGTCGGAGATGATGAAGGGCAGATCCTCGGTAGTGATCTTCTTTTTCTTGTCCCCGAGGCGGATGACCTCGGCAAGGACCTTGTCCCTCACATCCTTGTCCAGCTCCATCCCAAGAGTCTCCAGATTCTTGTCAATCGAGGCCTTCCCGCTGAGTTTCCCAAGTGCGTATGCGCGCGTCCGGTTGAAGCGCTGCGGAAGCAGACGGTTGAAGTACAGATTGCCCTTCTTGTCCCCGTCGGCATGCACGCCGCATGTCTGCGTGAAAACATCCCTTCCTATCACCGGCGCGTTGGGCGCCGGACGCTTGCCGGAGAACGTCTGCACCAGATCGGAAATGTACTTGAGCTGACCCTCGTTGACGTGGGTCTTGAAACCAGTCATGTCGTGGATTATGGGTATGACCTCGCAAAGCGACGGGTTTCCAGCGCGCTCTCCCAGCCCGTTCACTGTCACATGCACCCCTTGCGCCCCGGAAAGAACTGCCTGTAGAGAACAGGCAGAGCCAAGCCCGTAGTCATTATGCCCGTGGAAGTCAAATCTTGCATTGGGAAATGCAGAGGTCATCCAGTGCATGTAAAGCCTTACATCATCCGGATTGAACACGCCTAGTGTGTCGGGGAGCATTATCCTTTCGACCTTGCAGTCCAGCAGTTTGGACACGAAGGCGTATACATAGTCGAAGTTTGTCCTCATCCCGTTGGACCAGTCCTCGAGATACACGTTCACGGCTATTCCTTTTTTCACTGCATAGTCAACAGCGCGGCATGTATCGGAATAATGCTCCTCCGGAGTCTTCCTGAGCTGCCCGCGGCAATGCGTCTCGGAACCCTTGGTCAGCAAGTTTATAGTCTTCCCGCCGACATCACTGATCCAGTCAACAGACTTCCCGCCGTCAACGAACCCCAAGATCTCGACCTCGTCCACCTTCCCGTTCTTCTCCGCCCAGGCTATGATGCCCCTCGCCCCTGCCTGCTCACCCTCAGAAACCCTCGCCGAGGCTACCTCTACACGGTCCACCTTGACCTTTGAAAGCAGATTTCTCGCGATCTGGGTCTTTTCAACGGGAGTGAACGACACACCTGGAGTCTGCTCGCCGTCGCGAAGAGTCACATCCACAATCTCAACGTAACATTTATCTGTCTTCATAATATTCCTGTTGTATCATGACCGTCTTCAAGCCCTGAAGCACAGAGCCGTGTTTCAAGGCCAAGAAATTATTTTCTTCAAATGAATTTAATCTACGCTTGCGATTTTGCAAGGGCATGCCTGAAAATCCTCAGTGAAGAAAAGGGACGGAGTATTGCTCTTGCCGGGCTATCCGAGGTTTCAGGACAGACACCGAGCAGGATGCTCCCGCCAGCTTAGGATGACCGCGATACTAACGAAATTGACTCCCCGTCTCCCCGTCCCCCGTATGGATTGCTTAACCCTGCTGGAAATATCTGTTTGTGGATGTATATATTCGAGGTTGTATTTGGAATCCGTCGGTGTGTATTGCAGGACTTGACATGGAGGGATAGGTGATGGGTGATTTATGCTTGCTACCCGAGCCGCGGGAGGTGAGTTTGACGGGTGGGGAGACCAGTGTTGCCGGGATGGCCGTGCGCAAGGCGCTGGATTCGGCCACGGTGAAACTCCAGGGCGACGAGGCATACCGTCTCGATGTCAAGGACAAGTGCGCGACAATTACCGCACGCACGGATGCAGGGCTGCGCTGGGGAGAGGCGACTCTGGCCCAACTTGTGAAGCATGAAAGCGTCCCATGCCTCGTGATTGACGACGCGCCGGCATTCCCACATCGCGGAGTGATGCTCGACATCAGCCGTGACCGTGTGCCGAAGATGAAGACTCTATTCGAACTCGTGGACCACCTTGCCTCCTGGAAGATGAACCATCTGCAGCTCTATATCGAGCATACCCTCGCCTACGCAGGGCACCAGGAGGCCTGGCTGGACGCATCCCCCGTCACTCCGGAAGAACTCTCAGCACTGGACAAATATTGCGAATCTCGCGGAGTCGCGCTCACCGCAAACCAAAACTGCCTCGGACACTTCGAACGATGGCTCAAACATCCCAAATACGCCCACCTGGGCGAGATTGACAGGATACAGAAAGTCTGCACCCCACACGGCGAGTGGATCATCGCCCCGAACACACTGGCGGCATGCGACGCGAAAACCATGCAGCTCCTCGATGACCTGCTCTCGCAGCACCTTCCCCTATGCTCCGGGCAGTACGCCAACATCGGTTGCGACGAGCCATGGGACATCGGCTGCGGACGCAGCAAGGACGCTTGCGAAAAAGAAGGCAAGCCCAAGGTGTTCTCGAGGCATCTCGAAATGGTCTGCGATATCGTCCGAAGACTTGGCAAACGCCCGCAGTTCTGGTGCGACCCCCACCCGAACGAGGATTCGAACCTGGCAAAGGACCTTGTCGCGCTCGTATGGGGCTATGAAGCCGACACCGACTTCCACGCCCGTCTCGACGCGCACGTCCACTGCGGCAGGGAGGCCTGGGTCGCCCCAGGGACAAGCTGCTGGAGCTCCTGCACAGGACGCACATGGAACCGAAGGGCAAACCTCGACAACGCCGCCTCGGAAAAGGATGCCTGCGGCTTCCTCTGCACCGCCTGGGGCGACGGCGGCCATAGGCAGCCATGGCCAATAACCCTCTTCGGCTTTGCCGACGCCGCCATGGCCGCATGGTCGGGGCCGGGGAAATACAACGACTCCGCCGCAGGAAAACACGCGTTCGGCTCCACGGAACTCGGAGCCTGGCTCGCAGAACTCGGCAACCTCGACGCCGAACTCTGCCGCGGCGAACGCAATGCATGGAACGCCACTCCAAAACATGTCCACAACACCACCGCACTGTGGATCGAAATGAACTCCAATATCCTCGACAAGTCGGGAGCAGGCGACATCGCCGCATGGGAGGAAGTTCAGGGCCGCATCGCCGGACTGCGCAAATCCCTGCCAAAAAAACTTTCTGCACTGCTACACGATGAATGCACACTCAGCCTCGACATAGCCCTATGGACCGCTGAAAAGGCACTGCTCCGCAGGAAGGACTCCAGCACCGATGCACGTGCGAAACTCGCAAACAAGATGGCCGACATCGTCGCGGCGCACCGCAGACAATGGCTCGAACGCTGCAGATACGGCGGACTCGAAAGCAGCACTAACCATTTAATGCACCACATCAGACACCAATGAACAAAAAGTTCTTGGGGCGGAGCATGGGTTGCAGATAAGATTGACCGAGGGGGAATAATACTCTGTTGTCTTTTTAGGATGATGATTCACGTGGTCAGTTCAAGCCATCGTGCATAAAGTCTCTCGACTTCGGCACGGCGTTTATTCAGATCGGCGACAAATCGCGTCACGTTGATTTTTTCTTTGACATAGAATCCCGTCTGTGCGAAGCGGGATTCCAGTTCCCTTACGGCCTCTTCGGCGGCGGAGATTTTATTTTCTATTCCTTCAAGCTCCTTCTGCTCTTTCCATGAGAGTCTGGATTTCGACGGGGATGGGGATCCCTTTGCCACATTCGCAGCAGGAGGAGGAGGAGGAGAGGCCGCCGCGGATTTGAGTGATGCTGCCTCGCGTTGTCCACGTTTCTCAAGGTAGTAGTCGTAGTCTCCCTCCTGGCAGTAGATGGAATGACCATCCTCGAACGCGAGAATTCCGGTGCAGACGCGGTTGAGGAAATAACGGTCATGGCTGACGACAAGCACGCATCCCGGGAAGTTGACGATCCCTTCCTCGAGCACCCGGAGAGTCGGCAGGTCCAGATCGTTCGTGGGCTCATCGAGAATAAGGAAATTACCTCCATCCTTGAGGATCTTTGCCAGCATAAGGCGGCTGCGTTCACCGCCAGAAAGGCATTTCACCGGGGTAAGGATGCGTTCGTCGGCAAAAAGATAACGCCTCAGATAAGTCCAGGTCGTTATTCGACAACCTCCTTCTCCGCCAAGCTGAACAAAGTCCTTGCCGTCGTTAATCTCATCGAAAACCGTGTTTTCATCGTTCAACCGGATGCGGAGCTGGTCCACATAGTTGAACACTGTAAGATTCCCGACACGGACTTCTCCCGAGTCCGGATTGAGCTGGTTCAAGATTACCCTTATAAGCGAGGTCTTGCCCACTCCGTTAGGGCCGACAAGTCCGGTACACGTGCCGTTGGAAAAGTTGAATGAAAAGTTTTTGAAAAGTGTTTTCCCGCCGAGTGAAAGGCTGATATCCTTGAGCTCGGCGACGCGGTTGCCAAGCTTGGGAGGCGGGGGCAGAATTATGTCCACATCAAGTTCACGGACGGGTCCGGATTGAGAGGCCGCCGCGGCGTAGCGGTCAAGCCGCGACTTGGATTTTGTCGTGCGCGCCCTCGCCCCGCGACGCACCCACTCAAGCTCCCGGCGGAGAAAAGACTGCCGTTTACCCTCAAGAACTTCGGACTGCGCTTCACGATCCGCCTTGGAAGAAAGGTATGCGGTGTAGTTGCCCGGATGCGAATAGACGATCCCATCTGAAAGCTCAAGTATGCGACCCGCAATACGGTCCAGAAAATAACGGTCATGCGTAACCATGATGCAGGTCCCAGGATAACGCTCAAGGAATTTCTCCAGCCACTCAATGGCATCGGTATCGAGATGGTTTGTGGGTTCGTCAAGGATCAGCAGGTCCGGCTGGGCGACAAGCGTGCGGCAGAGCGCCACGCGGCGTTTCTCGCCGCCAGAGAGATTCGCGACCGGCATACCTGGAGGCGGCAGATGAAGTCGTGTCATGGCCTCGTCAACGCGCTGGTCCAGCGTCCAGCCGCCGTGGTGCGCGATTGAATGCTCCAGTTCCAGGGCACCGGGATGATCATGGGGCATCGCCTCGTAGCGCTGAATCATGTCAGTGACGTATTTTGCGCCGTCAATGACACTCTCCCTGACGGTTCTCCCGGGCTCGAAATTCTGGTTCTGGGGCAGGAATGAGATTTTGGTCTCACGTTTCAGGGCCAGGCTTCCTTCATCAGGCTTCAATTCGCCGGCGAGAATCCGCAGCAGGGTTGACTTGCCTGACCCGTTGCGCCCGACAAGCCCCAGACGCTCCCCTTCGTGAATCGTCAATTCAGCATTCCTGAGTATGGCCTGAAGTCCAATGTGGACTTCCACACCGGATGCATTCAAAATAACTGTCTTCAATTTCATAAGATCCAACTCAAGTTGAATTAAATATGCCTCCAGCGCGCAACTTGTCAAATGAAATTGGCTCTCAGACAAGGCGACATTCCTTGCATTCCGCTAACACCAGTGCAACTCATGGTCAGATGAACGTAAGACACGCCGAAGCGTGGACTCCAAAGGAGAGCCTCCAACCGACAATTATTGCCCGCAAGTTTCGGAGTACAGGCTTCAGCCTGCGTCCCATTACGAAAAATTATACCGAGGGAACCAATCGCATCATGGGACGAATCATGGGACATCCGGTTGATTTTGCTGGATTCCGGGATATATTCAACAAAAAAATGCGGGGAAGAAGAACGCGGGGAAAAGAATCCTTTGTCTTCCTTTCGTGTATTTCGTGTGTTTAGAGCCAATTTCAAAACTCCCCGTGGCCGCGCGGCCTGCCATTTTGGATGCG
>CAZANS010000140.1:0-6230 GCA_964486565.1 uncultured Victivallales bacterium | reverse complement strand
CATGCGACAACAAGCGCCACAACAGAAGTTATCGGCGCTATCCACCAGAAACCGGGGATCGTGTTTACAGTTGCACCCGCATCTTGGGCATTGAGTGTGATTGCCGCGGAAAATGCTGTCGCTGCCAGCACGATCGGACTCTTTCTCATTCGAAACCTCCTTTAAAAACAGTTCAGGCCTTAAATATTGCTTTCAAGACGTCCTTCCCAAAAGAAACCGCCGTATACTAGCTAAATAAAATAAAAATACAACACCAAATGCTCTGAATTTGCGAATTTCGTATCCCCCCCCATTCCCGGCTTGACATCCTTATCTTCTCGGGCAACACCCAACCCACAATCACATCAACAAAGATGAGGGAGCCGATTGTAAAACTCCGCGTGAACCGCGTTGGGAGCGCAGGTGCGGCAGACGGTGCGGCGAAATCACTGGTGCATACCATCAACTGTATGCGCCCGCAATTTCTCCGTGGCGAATGCCGTGCCTCAGCCCCGACCCCGACGTGGCTTGCTGGACATCTGCCTAAGCAGTTTGAATAAGTCGGCGTTTAATGTAGATTAGGTGTCATGAGAAAACAATGCGCAGTTGAATCAAAATACCTTGAAAGGTTTTCATGGGCGTGGCAGGCTGGTTTTAGAGTTGCTGCCTTACTGGCTGCTGCGGTGTTTTGTCTGGCATCTTTTCCTGCCTCCGGGACGACTATGTGCGTCGAGGCCGAGGATGCCGTGGAGGTAGTGAAGCCTTTCGAGGTGCTTGATCTTGAGGGCAAGCCCGAGGCATCCGAGGTGTCGGGCGGCAAGTGTCTGGAGGTTGAGCAGGGGGATGGCGGCGGCAGCAAGGCCGGGGGGCATGCCGTGTTCAGATTCGATATCGCCGAGCCGGGCACTTATTATTTCTGGGCAAGATGCTGGTGGGGCGACAGTTGCGGCAACTCCTTCGGCGTGAAGGTCGGCGAGGGTGCCGAGTTCCTTTTCGGCAACAACAGGACCTACAAGGTATGGCACTGGTACAAGGCGCGGGTGCCATTGAAGCTCGAAAAGGGAATGCAGGAGCTGCGTATATTGAACCGTGAGGACGGGATAAGGATAGACCAGATACTGATCACGAGCGACCGTGCGCTGGTGCCTGTGGGTATCGAGAAGACTAGTGCCGTGGCGAAGTGATCACGCACGTCGGGCAATCTTTTATCATGCTTTGCCTGTGCCAGCTAGTCAAGGGGATTCCCAATAAGAACTTCTGGAGGCACTCGGCATTGTCGGGCACAGACAGTTGATGGTATGCACCAGCCATTTCGCCGCACCGTCTGCCGCACCTGCGCTCCCAACACAGTTCACGCGTAGTTTTGAAACTGGCTCTAGCGACAAAGATTTAAAGTTGCAATTTGCCCCGAAACGTGAACCCTATAACGATTCCCCTGAGATGCGCTTGAGCGCGTCAACGTACTTGTCCCGTACTTTCATGACCACTTCCTGTGGCAGTTCCGGCGCGGGAGGGGACTTGTCCCAGTCGAGAGACTCAAGGTAGTCCCTTACGTACTGCTTGTCGAGGCTCGGCGGGCTGCATCCGACCTGATATGCGTCGCCCGGCCAGAAACGGCTGGAGTCCGGGGTAAGGACCTCGTCAATCAGTATCAGCTTGCCGTCAAGCATGCCGAACTCGAATTTTGTGTCGGCGAGGATTATACCTTTTGACGCGGCATGCTCGGAGGCGGCCTTGTAGATGGCGAGGGTCTTGTCCCTCAGCTTGGCGGCGATGTCCGCACCGACAAGCTCGCAGGCCTTCTCGAACGAGATGTTCTCGTCATGCAGTCCTCGATCGGCCTTGGTCGAGGGGGTGAATATCGGCTCGTCGAGCTTTTCCGCCTGCCTGTAGCCTTCCCTCATGGGGATGCCGCAGATCGAGCCGGATTTCTGGTAGTCCTTCCATCCGCTGCCTATGATGTATCCCCTGGCGATGCACTCGACGCACATGGGCTCGGCCTTCTTCACAATCATTGACCTCCCTCGGAGATGGTCGGCGAAGGGCTTGAGGATCTCGGGGTATCTGTCGGCATCGGCGGTGATCAGATGGTTGGGCATCCAGGGGAAGAAGTCGAACCAGAAAAGCGACAGCGATGTCAGCACGCGCCCCTTGTCGGGGATGCCGTTGGGAAGCACGCAGTCGAATGCACTTATTCGGTCGGAAGCCACGAAAAGAAGCGAGTCCCCAAGATCATATATATCCCGCACCTTTCCCATCCTGGGCTGTCCTAAAGATGGAATCTCGCTCTGCAGCAACGCTCCGTTGCAATCATACCTCATAACCTGCACCTCACTTTCGATAGTCAATCAGCATTTTAACTGTCCATGTGCCCTCCCGTAGCGGTGGGGCACGATGACAAGTAATGCTGCTTTGTGCAAATACAAGCCCTTATCTTCAGTTTTTTACCTATTTGTGATTGAACTGGCATTTCTTTGGGACTAGATTATTCTTTTGTGCAGACGGGAACATATTTTCTGGAGATTTTGTTTATGGAACAGCATACTATATCGGTTCTGGTGGAGAACAAGTTCGGGGTGCTTGCGCGTGTCGCGGGCCTCTTCAGCGGCAGGGGTTACAACATCGAGTCCCTTTCTGTGAACTCGACCAACGACCCTAAGGTTTCGAAGATGACCATCGTCACATCCGGCGACGAGGAGATCATCGAGCAGATAGACAAGCAGTTGAACAAGCTGGTTGACGTGATCAAGGTGACCGATCTTGCTGGACAGAACTTCATTGAGCGCGAGCTTATTCTTGCGAAGATCGCGGTTAACTCGAAAAACCGTTCCGAACTGATTCAGATCGCCGAGATATTCAAAGGCAAGATTGTCTGCGTCTACAAGAACGAGATAACGGTCGAGCTTTCGGGGGACGGAAGGAAGATAGAGAATTTCATCGAGCTTCTCACTGAGTTCAAGATAATCGAGCTTGTCCGCACAGGAAGGGTGGCGATATCCCGAGATCCCGGGATAACGGAAGAGTGCTCGAGAATCTGAAATACGAGCTGCATTGCAATGAAACTTTTAGTTGTCGAGGCGGCCGCGCTGGGCTATGGATTCTGGGAAACCCGGCGCAAGGCGGATTTTTGGAGGAAACTAAAGACATCCTGCATAGACACCGTTTTTCCGGCGGTGACCTGCACTGTGCAGGCTTCCCTCAGGACAGCTCTGCCCCCTTCCGGGCACGGCATGATATCCAACGGCTTTATGGACCGGGACCTCAGGAAGGTCTTCGTCTGGGAGCAGTCCTCCGGCCTGTACGCTGGGGCGCGGATATGGGAGAAATTCCGCGAGTCCGGGCACTCGGTGGGGCAGATATGCTGGCAGCAGTCGCTTGGCTGCGACAGCGACATGATCCTCAGTCCCGCGCCGATACACAAGCACCACGGGGGCATGATCCAGGACTTTTATTCACGACCGGCGGATGCCTACAAGAGCATCTGTGCCGAGCTAAAGAAGAAATTCGACCTGCGCGACTACTGGGGGCCTTTCGCCTCGCCGTCCTCCGGGGAATGGATAGCCGAGGCCTCCGCCAGGCTTTTGTCTTCGGGAAGGGCACCGGAGCTGATGCTCGTGTACCTGCCCCATCTTGACTACGACATGCAGAGGCGCGGGCCGCATTCCGAGGCCGCAGGGAAGGCCTTCGAAAGGCTGGAGAAATCCCTCGAGCTGCTCTTCGCGGCGGGGAAGCTCGCAAACTACGAGATCGTGGTCTTCGGGGACTACGCGATATCGCCCGCCGAGTCGGCAGTGTTTCCCAACAGAATACTCCGAGACGCAGGTCTTTTTTCGGCAAGGGCAGTAAAAGGTGCTCTGTATGCCGACCTCTTCTCCTCGAAAGCCTTCGCTATGGCCGACCATCAGGTGGCGCATGTCTTCATCCCCGACAAGGAGGACGTGTCGGTGGCGAGAAGCGCGCTGCAAAACACTCAGGGGATAAGAAAGATAATGTCTCACGAAGTGTTCGGCCACCCGCGAGCCGGCGAACTCGTCCTCGAGGCCGCACCAGGATTCTGGTTCGCATACCCATGGTGGAACACCGCCAAGGAAGCTCCTGAGTATGCCACCCATGTGGATATCCACAACAAGCCTGGATTCGACCCGTGTGAGCTCCACCTCGCACTCTGGCCGCCGATGTCGGTCTCCTCGGACACTTCCAGGATAAAAGGCACACACGGCCTAACCGACTGCAAGATCCCATGGGCCAGCACCATGGAGATGGACTGCGGCAATACCATCCTCGACGCGGCGGCTTCGCTGAAGGACACACTCGACGAAAACGGGAAATAGGCAATTGCTTTGTTTTTCGACATCTCCTTGCAAATCCTGCATTGCGACTTCGTGCGAAGAGGTTATAGTACGCCCTGAAGCATTTTGGCCAAATGGAATTTGAATATGGCAAAGGGAAGCAGAAAGGAGCATGGAAAAATGGAAAAAACGGCCGCAAACGAAGTGTCGAAAGATGAGAAGCTCATGGGGACTCTGGCCCACATCCTGGGCCTCGTGGCGCATTTCATCGCGCCTCTGGTGATCTATCTGATCAAGAAGGACGAGTCTGAATTCGTGAGGCTCAACGCCCAGGAGGCGCTGAACTTCCAGATAACAGTCATCATCTGCTGGATGATAGCCGCCATGACAAGCTTTATACTCATAGGTTTTCTTTTCTTCCCGATAATCATTGTTCTCGATATCGTGTTCTGCATACAGGGTGCGATGGCGGCGAACAACGGCAAAGTTTACAGGTATCCCTTGAGCATAAGAATGATAAGCTGAACACCGGCGGACTGGAGTTATATTGACATTGACAGGTATTAGGAAAAGGCATCGTCACCATGGCGGAGGGGAAAATGAATGTGAGAAAATCACAGACACCGATGCAGGCGGCATGCCGCTTTCCAACGCCCAGACCGACAAGAGGCTGCTGGTGGTGTCGAATCCGGATGTGAAGACCCTCGAGATGGGGCTTTACCCTGGCGCGCTGGTCACGCTCATACACAACGATGCCGGCGAGCGGAACGTCATCGTCAAGGTGCACGACAACCGCTATGTCTTACCCAAAAGCACCGCCGCCAAGATTCTTGTAAGGCAATAGCTATGGCGACTGCCGACATCAACCCGAGCGTGGAGAAGTTCCTGGCCTATCTTCGTAGCGAGCGCCAGGCATCGGAGCATACGGTGTCGAGCTACGCCCTGGATATAAACGACTTCTCAGAGACGGCGCTGAGGCTCCCCTGCGCCAAGGCTGCGTGGGCGGCGGTGGAGGTGCAGCATGCCCGTGCGTTCGTTGTTGCCCTGCAGGAGCGCTCGTTCGCAAAGACGACGATACAGCGGAAGATATCAGCCATGCGCTCGTTCTACCGCTTCCTCGTCAGGGAGGAAATCGCAGGGAACAACCCCTTCACCGGACTGATCAGCCCGAAAAAATCGCGCAAACTGCCGAAATACCTTTCCGTGGAGGAGGTCGGAAGACTGCTCGACGCACCTTCGGAATTCTGGAGGGATGCCGCCGCAAAAGGCCTGAGCAAGGACGATGAAAGCGCGAGATTCGCAAGCACAAGGGATTCAGCGCTGCTAGAGGTGATATACAGCGGCGGGCTGCGCATAAGCGAAGCCCTAGGCTTGAACTTCTCCGACATTGACCTCTCGCGCGGAGTGATGAAGGTTAGGGGAAAGGGCAAGAAGGAGAGGATAGCCGCATTGGGCGCGCCGGCTGTAAGAGCCATCCAGGGATATCTCCCATTGCGCCGGACACGCAACGAGACCGAGCTCCCTTCCGCGCCGCTGTTCATCAACAAAACCGGGACCAGGATTACCCCAAGGTCTTTCCAGCGGTTCTTCAAGAACTACCTCTCCACAGCAAGCCTGCGGCCAGACATGACACCACACAAGCTCAGACACTCCTTCGCCACTCACCTCCTCGATGCCGGCGCAGATCTGCGGAGCGTCCAGGAACTGCTAGGACACGCAAACCTCAGCACTACCCAAATCTACACACACATCAGCTCTGAAAGACTAAAGACAGTCTACAAACAAGCCCACCCCAGAGCCTGAAAACAAAAAAAACGGTTGTTCGAGCAAGTGTAAATGATCTCGGCGGAAGTTATTCACGGGGTCACACTGAATGCCCCCCTTAACCGTTTCGGAGATTTCTTCTTTTACGGTCTTGACAATATCAGTTCCTGAAGTACACTAGTAAGTCTTTAAGTTTGA
>CAZANS010000139.1:0-6240 GCA_964486565.1 uncultured Victivallales bacterium | reverse complement strand
CCGGGTGGGACAAATACGGGGTCATGAGGTCACGGAGTCCCGAAGTCATTATTTCTCATACTGTCAACGATTCAGTGCCGGAGTATTCCCTGCCTCTTACTCTTACTCGTACACTTGCTCTTACACCCGAATCTCTTCGTTTCTCCCCTATCGTCTCTAATGACCCTAATAACCTTTCCTGACACCTGACACCTGACACCTGGCACCAATTCCCTCCGTTTCTGCGACTTCGAGGCTGGCTCCGGCTGCGTGATCAAAATGTCTGCAATTGGCTCTAAGATCTCAGCCTCGGGTCGAGGGAGTCCCTGAGGGCGTCGCCGAGTATGTGCAGCGAGAGGACGAGGAAGAACATGAACCCTGTAGCCGTGGCGACCTCCCACCAGATGCCGCGCCAAAGCCTCTGCTGCCCGTCGGCTATCATCACGCCCCAGCTCGGCTCGAGCTGGACCCCTAGACCCAGATAGCTCACTATTATCTCCGTCATCACAGCATAGGCGAAACGCATCGTGAAGTATATGATCACCAGGTGGAAGAGGTTCGGCATTATGTGCTTGAGCACAATCCTTGCCGGCGATAGCCCCAGCGTGCGCGCGGCCTGGACATAGCCCTCGCCCTTCAGCCTCATGGCCTCCCCCCTGAGTACCCTGCACAACCCCACCCAGCCGGTAAGCCCTATCCCGATGTAAAGCGCAAGCATCCCCTGGTCAACGTTCAGCACGCTTGACACATGACGGAACACGACGGCAAGGTTGTCCGACAAAAAACCCTTCTGCAGCAGCAAGGCGAAGGCAAGGATGAAAAGAAGAGTCGGCATCGCCGCGAAGGTGCTGTAAAGCCATACCACGACATCGTCAACCCGCCCGCCAAAATAACCCGCCGAAACCCCAAGAAAAACCCCGATGACAGCAGCAAATGCCGAGCCTACAAATCCTATCTTCAACGCCGTGCGTATCCCGAAGAAACCCTTCCAGAAAACATCCTTGCCCCTGTAGTCGGTCCCCATCCAGTGCCTCGGCGACGGCCCACGGTAAGCATCCTCCACCTCCCCACGCATATACACAGGCACCTCCCCCGTGCTCCGGCAGTATATCACATGCACCTCGCAGCCTATCCCGAATATCACATACAAAAGCAGCGTCATCCCGGCAAATGCCGCAAGCCTGTCCTTGAACACGCGCCTCGTCGCCGTCCATTTCCCTGATGCCGCCCCCGGTGAGCCGGTGGAACCACCCGCAGATACTTCGCTCATGACAAATAAATCCTTCCTTAATAAAGAGAAAGATAATATGTACCCCGTTCAAACGATTGCAACCTCACGAGGAAGACTCTACAGTCTTAACCTGAAAGGGTTTCTGGGGACGGAGTATGCACTTTGCATGCTGATCCGAGTTGGACACTGACTCACGAAATCATGCAGCCATGAAGTCAAGTTCAGGAATGGATACTTGCGACGATTGGGGCACGGGAGCATATGCTCCCGCCACTTTGAAAAACCGCAAAACCACGGCCCTGTTGTTTTGCGGGAGCACGAGGCTCTGCACTCGCATTGTATTTTTCCTGCGGGTACGGGGGGCCGCGTCCCAAAAAGATGGATTTTTGGACGAAGTATGGTCATTTCTCGTCGTCCTTTATTGTCGCTGCCATCGTCCACCGACCGAATTGCCTGATAGGTGGCAGGAAAACCAACAACCAACGGCAGGTGCCTCGCCGGCAGCCGTTGCGCACCCCGCAAAAAAATCCAAACGTTTGTATCTTTTTCGTTTGACAATGTTGTCTGAGGTTGTATGGGTACGGTGATGTGCGGGTTTGTTGCCCGTTTTTGTGTGTGAGTCTTTGAGGTGTTGATTAAAGTAGAGAGCGTGTGTTGTATGCATATTGAGAAGGTGAAGCAGTTTGAGCGCAGGGTCGAGGTTTTCGAAAGCTATCTGAAGGGAGTTGTTCTGGTTGACTCCATGCCATTGAAGGTGGAGTATCGGCATTGTCCTGAGGCGGTGCCTTTCGATGGGCGTCTTGACGGTCCCTACGAGGCGATATCCGAGGGGACGCGCTGGGGCGGCGAGTGGGAGAGCGCGTGGTTCCGGTTCAGCGGGGAGGTGCCTTCGGAATGGAAGGGGCTGGACGTGGCTGCGCGCATAGACCTTGGAGGTGAGTCTTTGGTCTTCGGTCCGGACGGGTGTCCTATGTATGGGCTGACTGACGGGTCGGTATTCGACTGCGACTTCAGAAAGGACATCTACAGGCTCTTCAGCCCTTGCGCAGGCGGCGAGAAGGTTGATTTCTATGTAGAGGCCGCCGCGAACCAGCTTTTCGGGATCGAGAGGCACGGGGACCCAAAGTCTAGCGACCTGAAGATACACGGGCACTACGACGCGGTCTTCAAGCATGGCAAGCTTTGTGTGTTTGACACTGCGGTGTGGAGTCTTTGGCTTGACTTCAGGGTGCTGAGGTCTTTGATGGGCAAGCTTCCCGAGAAGAGTGTTAGGCGTGCCAGGATAGTGCGGGGTCTGAATCTTGCGATTGATGCCTATGGGAACGACAGGTGCAAGGTGCATGCTGCTTTGGCGGAGACGAAGAAGCTCTTCGATACCCGTCCGAATGATTCGGACATGACCGTTGTGGCCGTGGGGCATGCGCATATTGACACCGGCTGGCTCTGGCCTGTCAAGGAGAGCATACGCAAGTGCGCGAGGACCTTCGCCAGCCAGATCGCCTTGCTTGAGAAATATCCCGATTATGTCTTCGGCGCATCGCAGGCGCAGCATTATCTCTTTATGAAGGAGCATTATCCGAGCCTCTACGAGAAGATAAGAAAGTATGTTTCCGAGGGAAGATGGGAGATCCAGGGCGGCACGTGGGTGGAGCATGACTGCAACGTCATCGGGGGCGAGGCGATGATAAGGCAGTTTGTCCATGGCAAGAACTTCTACAAGGACGAGTTTGGTGTGGATGTGCGCAACCTTTGGCTCCCGGACGTCTTCGGGTATTCGGCCGCGATGCCGCAGATACTCAAGAAGTGCGGGGTGGATTTCTTCCTCACCCAGAAGATGTCATGGAGCCAGTTTAACAAGTTCCCGCACCACACCTTCAACTGGCGCGGGATAGACGGCACCGTGATCGTCACGCACTTCCCCCCAGAGAACACCTACAACAGCAGCCTCGATCCAGGCACTTTGATTGTTGGGCAGGAGAACTTCCTCGAGAAGGATTTGTTTGACGAGTACATGTCTTTGTTCGGCATAGGCGACGGTGGAGGGGGGCCGAGCGAGGAATATGTCGAGCGGGGGATCAGGGCGAAAAGCCTCGAGGGCTGCCCCAAGCTCAAGTTCGGCAGGGCCGACGAGTTCTTCGAGGGTGTGCTGGAGAAGGGTGCCGAGCTGGACTTCTGGGAGGGTGAGCTGTATCTCGAGCTTCACAGGGCGACATACACGACGCAGGCGATGGCCAAGCGAGGGAACAGGATGTTGGAGAACATGTTGCGCCGCACGGAGTTCATCTGCTCTGCGATGCCACCGGGAAAATATCCCAAGAAAACTCTCGATAGAATATGGAAGATTTTGCTGATAAACCAGTTCCACGATATAATCCCTGGGTCGAGCATCCACACTGTATACGAGACAGCCGAGAGGCAGTACGCCGAATGCATCGCTTCCTGCCGCGATCTGGAGAATGGCGCGGCCGAGGAGGTCCTTGTCAAGGACGATGGCTCGATGACTTTCTTCAACTGCCTGGACTATAACTATACCAGGGCGGTGATGCTGCCCGAGTCTTGGGGTGTGTCCGGGGCGGTTGGCTCTGACGGTCATGAGATTGCCGTGCAGCAGGAAAATGACCGCTCGGTCGCATTTGTGGAGATACCGGCATGCGGCTTCGCCACGGTGAAAAAATCAGGTGAGGCGCAGAAGGCTTCGCCAGGGAAGAGCCTGGTCTTGGAGAATGAACTTGTCAGGTACGAGTTCGCCGACAACGGCGAGATAATCCTCGCATTGGACAAAGAGACTGGCAACCCGATTCTCGAGAATGGCGCCAAGGGCAATGTGTTCACGCTTTATATTGACACCCCGAATGCGTATGATGCATGGGACATAGACTTCTTCTACGAGCGTCAGAAGGAGGTTGTCTCGGCATCATCCTTGAAGGCCGAGGCGCTCTGTGACGGCAAAATCCGCAAAGGCCTCCGCTTCGAGTTGGGCATAGGCAAGTCCACGATTAAGCAGAGGGTATATTTGGAGTCGAACAGCAAGAGGCTGGATTTCGAGTTGAAAATCAACTGGGATGAGATGCACCGCATGCTGCGGGTGGAGTTCCCGGTGAACGTGCGTGCCCAGGAGTTCTCCTCCGACATACAGTATGGGTACGCGAAGCGGCCCGCCCACCGCAACACAAGCTGGGACATGGCGAGGTTCGAGACCTGCGCGCACCGCTATGTTGACCTCTCGGACGCCGACTACGGGGTAGCCTTGCTCAACGACTGCAAGTACGGGCACAAGGTCTTTGGGAATGTCATAGACTTGAACATCCTTCGTTCGCCGACCGAGCCCGATCCGGTTGCGGACATCGGCACACACAAGCTGGCCTACTCCCTTCTCCCGCATACTGGCAGCCTCACCGAGTCGGATGTCATGAAGGAGGCGGCGATGCTGAACATCAAACCCGCCGCCTTCGAGGGCCTCGCTGCAAAAGGGGCCACATTGTTGCCCGTGAGTCTGCATTCAGACGGTCTGAAGCTCGAGATGATGAAGAGGGCCGAGAAGGACGACTCGATTATTTTCAGGATAGTCGAGACGCACGGCTCATGCTCGAAGGGGGAAATGCATATCCTTATCCCAGGGGCGACCGTATGCGAGACCGACATGCTAGAATGGAACGACAAAGCAGCCATCAAGACAGAGAAAAACATGATCTCCCTGGAGTTCAGTCCCTTCGAGATAAGGACATACAGGATCAAAACATAAGTTTTTTCAGGCTGGAGCGATATTAAGCAAACTGCGCTGGGGTCGGGGCTGAGACACCCGAATGCTGTCCAGTACTGACCCCGAACGACGACAACAATTTTTGAAGGGGAGATGGCTATGGCCGCGACTTTGAAGATGATCGCAATGGCCGGCAAGGTGGACGTGTCCACTGTGTCGCGTGCATTGAGGGATGACCCCAGGGTCAAGCCCGCCACACGGGATGCCATCAAGTCGCTTGCGCTCAATATGGGATACAAGCCCAACTGGTCAGCTCGATCGCTGGTAGCAGGCAGGACCCGCACTGTATGGCTGCTCATCCCGGACATCCGCAACAGCATCGAGCAGACCCCCGCGCAGCATGCGGCGTCATATCTCGATCGCAAGTACGGCTACGACCTAATGGTCGTCCTTCACCAGAATGATTCGCGGATATACCGCAGGATAATCGAGAGGCTGTGCCAGAACGCCGCCGACGGGGTGATCATTGTCCCCAGGGGAGGCAAGGCCGACCAGGACTTCTCCCCGATGCTCCACGAGCGCGGCTTCCCGGCGGTTTTCATGGACAGACATCCTTCGAGGACCAGGTTGCCATGCGTCATCACCGATAACTTCAATGCATGCCGGAAAATAATCACCCTGTGCGCGGAATCCGGCGCAGGTGCCGTCATAGATGCATCAGGATGGGCGGGGAACAACGCCGCCGCCTCCAGAAGCAGGGGCGTGGCATTCGAGGCGCAAGCCAGGGGGATGAGGCACCTGCACTGTGACGTATCCTCTGTTGTCGGGACAGATTGGACAGGAAATATCGCCGTCTTCGCGACATCCCAGACGGCAGTCTGCAACTTCATCAGGTCTAACAGCCACCTCGCTGATGGCAGGGACATCACGCTCGCATGCTTCGACGACTGGATCGGCGAGCCTTTCCCCGGAAAAAGGGTCTTCGTCGCAAAACAGGACTTCAAGACCATCTCCGAACACGCTTGCGACCTCATAATGTCTATGATCAATGACAAAAAAATCCCGCAAGGCTCAAAAATCAAGGTTCCAGTCGAGGACATCATGACCGTCGAGAACACCTTCAAATAAGACCCGAGATAGATGGATGATGTTTTCACAGGGAGGGATCGGAAGAAGTAAGGTATAAACCACCAACCTGGCACTAGGATATCGGTGGGGATATCGGTGTCGTTAGCACTTTCACATATCGGTGTCGTTAGCACTTAAATTACTGGTCAGCAACATTTAATACATTAAATATGGCTAAAAATGGGTCTTAATTGAGGTTTTT
>CAZANS010000138.1:0-6311 GCA_964486565.1 uncultured Victivallales bacterium | reverse complement strand
ATTTTATTGCAAATACCTGTTGAACAATTTATTATGCGAACTGGCACCAATATTCCTTATGCGAACTGTCACCAATATTCCCTACTGCCTCGGTGGCCAATCTGCGTACAGCGACTTGAAAAATAAATTATATATCTTATGTTAGGTTTCCGGTTTCGAAGTGGCCCCTTTGTGTTGTTGTGCGGTTTTGAGTGCCGTTGTCAATTTAATAGTTTAGGAAGTTATCAGAGAGTATGGAAATTTCAGAAAGGACAGATTTCTGTTCTTTGTGCAAAAGAATGTCGGACTGCTGCCGTACTGGCGTCTGGGTTGATCTTGAGGAAGCAAAAAAATATTGGAGTTGGCTCTGGCAGGGGAGTTCTTCCAGCTTGAACAGGATAAGGATTTCCCCTCGGGATATAAGATTAGCACGAGCCCCAACGACGACCCGTGCACATTCCTCGATCCTGACGGATTGTGCTCCATCCATAAAGTAGACTATGGCCTTAAACCATCGGCATGCAAAGACTTCCCTTATGACAAAGGTAGTATCGCGAAAGAGGCGGAATATTTGTGCACCGTCTATATAGACCAAAGGATACGATGCAGTACAAGTGACACACGCTGACTGCAAGAAATTTTCGCGCGGGAAACGGGTTTGGCTTTATTGCATGGCTCTTTTGAAGTTGAATGTGCTTGGATTGGCGTCGGCAGATAATCCGTTTGAGTGTCTATCCATGTGGAAATTTGCTGTGCCGGGAATGCGCGGGATGGCAAAGGGCTGGACTGGGACAAGCATGGTCAGGTGCCCCGAGATGTCTTTGCAAAGCCTGTAGGTGTCGCCGTGCTGATCCTTAAGTGTCCCGGTTGCAGGCACGAGAGCCCTTGTGGCGAATATCGGCAGATGCCCGTCGGTGATGTTCTCCAGGGGCAATGGGCAGTTTTCGGCAAGGTTGCGAATTTCGCATTCCTCGAGTTCGGGCCATGCCTGTACAGTCTTGATTTTTTTCATCGCGGCTGAAAGGACATCTGGCAGGTTTGATGGATATTGATGGCCTCCGGAGACAAGGTGAAGTGCGGCAAGCACGGCGAATGAGTTGCACAACGGGAAGGGGAAAGACAGTGTCAACGTTTTTTTCTGGTGTTTCCTGAGCATCACGATATGGAATAGCGAGGTGGCCCTGAATATTGCATGAAGGTTCATCCGGGAGGCTGTTTCTATATCGCCACGCAGTTTGCTTATTTCGGTCTCGGGGCAGAAAAATGGCAGGATTATCTCTTCCGGGCTGGAGCTGCAGCTCTGGAGTGTCCCCAGATCCGAGAATCTTGTTTCTTTATCGGCGAAGTTCTTGTTGAAAAGAGCTTGGTTAGCCCGCATGAGCGACTTGACGGCGTTCATGCCATCGCTGCACGGCACCAGGATATGCCTCCTCTTTTCCTCAAAAGTCATTTGGGGGAATTCTTTCGACAGATGTTCCCAGAATTCGCGCCTGAGCTGTTTGAGCACGCTTGACGGGATGAACAGCGGCTCGGCTATCTCCACCTCGATCTTGCCTGCCTCGAGAGTTGCGGAGTTCGCATGTGCGAATTCTGCAGAAACGGTATTTGCCGAGATGCTGTGTTTCTTTGCCGGCTCGAGATTGATCTTCTTATGCCATCTTGCCGAGAGTGCCGAGACATCAATCGAGGATCTGCTTATGCTTATCTGCATGGGGATGGGATCTTTCAGAAGCGGCAGGCTGGAAAGTCTGGCGTTATGCCTTGAGTAGGACTCCCCTGTCTTGTACAGCCAGGACTTTTCCGGGACCTTCCTGTCGCATTTTATGAAGCAGATTTGTCCATTGGCAGCCTTTTCGACAGTATGCCCTTCGACCTTTATCAGCGACACGGTCAGCGACTCGCTGGCGTCTCCGTCGTGCTCCTGGGCACGCAATATGTCGCCGACGTGAATCCTTGCGGAGGCCTCGGCCATGAAACCGTCCTTCACGTTCGACAGCACCTTTCCGCACTTCACACCGTGCACGCCGGCGCTGCGGTGGGCTATCACGGAGGATATGGCTTTCTGGTCTGAAAAACCTGCTGAGCACTCGCGCGACGACAGCCCGGAAAGGATTTTCAGAGCCTTGTCCTTTGATCTGGCAATATCCCAGTCAGGGGCATCAATGAGGATCCTGTATGCCGATACCACTCCTGCGATATAGTCGGGCTTCTTGAGGCGTCCTTCGATCTTGAATGAAGATATCCCCAGCTTGCGGAGCTGCGGGATTTTTTCGGCAAGCGAAAGATCCTTTGTCGAAAGGAAGAATCCTTCAGCGCCTTTGCCGTCAATGAAACTTCTCCGGCATGGCTGCGCGCACTTCCCGCGGTTCCCGCTGCGGCCGCCGATCCACGATGAGAAAAGACAGACCCCCGAGAGCGAGCAGCAAAGCGCCCCGTGTATGAATATCTCAAGTTCAACCGGACTCTTCCCGGCGGCAGCAAGGGCACTTTGCGAATTCCGCAATATCATCTCGATCTCGGCGATGGTGGTCTGCCTCTCAAGTATGACCCTGCCGATCCCCATGTTCGCGGCGGCGACCACTCCAGGGGAGTTGTGGATGCCCATTTGGGTGGAGGCATGTATTTTGAGGGACGGGAAGAATCGTTTTGCGATCTGGACGGCGGCGATGTCCTGGACGATGACCGCGTCTGCGCGCAGTACCACAGCATTGGCCAGGCATGAGGCGAAGAGTTCAAGCTCCGACTCCTTTATCAGCGTGTTAAGCGCCAGATATGCCTTTTTGCCGCTTTTGTGGGCGTAGCTAACGATACGCGAGGCGTCGTCGAGTGAGAAGTTTGATGCCCTGTCGCGGGCGTTGAAGTTTCCCAGGCCGAAATACACTGCATCCGCGCCGGCATCCAGGGCTGCGACTCCCGCTAGCAGGCTTCCGGCAGGCGCGAGCAGCTCGGGTCTTTTGATTTCCGCCTTGCCCCGGGTAGAATCCGAGGCAAGCGCCCCGGGGGTGTCATTCATATCGCAGAGCCTTTGCCGGGTCGAGCCGTGCAGCCCTCCATGCGGGGATGAGCCCACCAAGCGTGCAGAGCGTTATCGAGACGCAGATTATGAGTATTAGGTCGTTCGCGTTGACGGATGCCGGAAGCTCGCTGAAGAGGTAGAACTGCTTTGGGAATACCTCCTGCCCGGTGACAGTCCTCAGGATCTTCAATATCTCGTTGCGCCAACGTATCACCAGCAGCCCCATGCCCGTGCCGAAGCCGGTGCCCACCACCCCGACGAGAAAGCCCTGGCACAGGAAGACCAGCAGCACGGTGCTGTCTCCCGCCCCGAGAGCCTTGAGAAGACCGATCTCCCTGGTTTTCTGTACGACCACGGTTATCAGGGTGTTCGCGATGCTGAACGCGGCGACCAGGACAATGAAGATCAGCAGGAAGAACTGCATGTTCTTCTCCACCTCGAGTACACCGAGGAACTGCTGGTTCATCTGCTGCCATGAGAGCACCTGGAGCGATGGGAACTCCATGCGCAGCGCATTGAGCTCGTCCCGGAGGTCGAAGGGGTCCGGAGTCTTGACGTAAATGGAGGTCGCCGATCCCCAAGGCAGCCCGAAAAGCTCGTCCGCATCGTCCATGTTTATGAAAAGAACGTTCTTGTCGAAATCATATTTCCCGAAGGAGAACACCCCCACCACGATGAATTCCGAGGGCAGATAGACCCTGTCCACGTTTGCCATGTCCACCTGGCCTGACTCGTCAACCCTGACCATCTGCGCAAGCTTTGTCGGGGAGTGCAGGATGATTTTGTCGCCCAGCCTGACAGTCAGCTCGGTTGCAATTACCTCGCTCAGCAGCACCTCGCCCTTCCCGAGCGTGAATTGCCCGTCGAGGGTCACATTCTCCTTGCCGTAGGTCACTGCCTCGGAGACCTTTACGCTGTCCGCCTCCATCTCGGGCACTATCCCGATCAACATCTTCGGCAGAAACCTGTCCCCTCGCTGCACAAGGACATGCTTCTGCACCACCGGGGCACCACGCGAGCCGAGCTTCTCGACTTTCTCTATTATCCTTCCCGGGTCGGGGATGAAGCCACGGGTGTAGTCGCTGATCTGTATGTCAGCAGAAGTCTCAAGTATCTTCTTCTTGAACTCGTCGGTGAACCCGGTCATCACGGCAAGCACGATTATCAGGACCGCCACGCCAAGTATCACGCCCACAACAGAGATGCAGGTTATCACCGACACCGCGTTTCTCTTGGGCTTCAAATAACGCCAAGCAAGAAAAAGATCAGTAAGAAATCTCATCCGAAACACCCATAAATAAACAACATCAGCCTTGCGGCAAACCCAAGACATCCATTCCCCCTCAAGACAGAAAACGTAATATGCAGGACATACGAGGAAATTCAAGAAGAGGATGGGGAAGTTCTAAAGTTCTGGAGTGGGAAAGTATCATTAGTATCATTAGTATCATTGGGGGGAGGGGGGAGAAACGGAGAATACGGGGAGACTAATCGTCTTGAAATAGTCTTTGCGGCAGATATGGACGCTGTGGACAACGCCCCTCCCGGTGGTTTGCGCCTGTATTTGGGAGGGCCATTGCGTGTCCCGGCGTAGTCAGCTTGCTGACGAAGACGGATCCCCAATGGCCGTGTTTTTGCGAACCTTGGCGACCGATCAGAAGCCGGATTGCTCCAGCCATGAATCGGCGATAAGAAGATGTCCCGCCTGTGTGGGATGAACACCGTCTGTGGCCCAGAACTCAGGTTTCCGTCGGCAGGATGCAGCAGCAAAAATCCCGTCCATGGGAACATAGGCGTCAGCATATTCAAGAGCGAGCTCGCGTATTGCATGAATTTTCGGATCGAGGTCTTCGCGCCAGCTCTTGCGGTCTTCTGGAACCGAAAGAACAAAAGGTTCAACAATGATAATCTGACATCTGAGATTGGTTTTCGCAGTTTCAAGGATTCCTCTGTAGTCTGCTGAAAAAACTGCGTGACTAGTTGGATCATTGGAATCATAACGGCGCCAGACATCGTTGATGCCTATCATTATCGAGAGGATGTCAGGGCGCTGGTTAAGACAATCCTCTTCCCAGCGAGCTTTAAGATCCTTCACCCGGTTGCCGCTGATCCCGAAATTGAGTGTTCTAAATTCAAGTTCGGGCAATTCAACATCCAACCGTGAAGCGATCATTCCCACATAGCCATTTCCAAGCTGTGCCGGATTTTCTCTGTCTCTGCCGCAGTCAGTAATACTGTCTCCGATGAAAAGAATAGTCTGTTTCCCCTCAAATTCCAACATAATGCCTCCTTTTGTTGTCTGCAACAATCCATTTATGTTCAATGCTGGACAATCCTAGAGTGTCTCAGCTTCGTTTTCAAAGTGGTTTACGAGCCTCAAACCGTGTATTAAAGCAACGAACTACCATATCCTGTCATTTGAACATTGTCAATGGCGACATAATAATTAGCAGTGAGTTTTTGTGAACCTCGGCACCGACCAGACAATTATGATACGATTAGTAATCGCTGGAAGTCAGGTTTGCAAAGCTGCTTTGGCAGATTAGTTTATGCGCTCTGGAGATATAGTTTAACGATGAGGGAATTTGCTTGTGGCTGAACGCGGATTTGAAAGATATTTAAGGAGCTGGGGTCTTTGGATAATACTCGTCCTTGGGGTGGTCTCGATGGTTGTGGTCAGTTTTCGGGATGCTGCATGGACACGATATCTTATAGGCTGTGAGGTGGAGTGGTTTTCGGACTGGATGTGCGACTCGATTTTTGAGGGCGAGAGGTTGGGCGGGGGGGATTTCTCCGTATTTCTGATGATTTTCGCGGGGATAGTGTATGTTTTGGGGTATCTTGGTGTGCTTTACTCACGTGGCTGGCTTTGCAAGCCTGTTTATCTGAGGCGGCTTGTAAAGAGAAACGCTGCGAGATTCGCGAGATTTGAGAGGTGGTACCCGCAGGGGGCGTTCGTGCTGTTTGCCGGGTTGTTCAGTTCGGTATATCTTGTGCAGGCGTTGAAATGGACGACCGGCAGGGCGCGGCCGAAGGCTGTCATTGAGAAAGGTATCGAGTTTTCCGAATGGTACGAGTTCGGGCCATATTTTGTAGGTGAAGGGTCTTTCAGGGGAAGCTTCCCCAGCGGGCATACTGCCACGGCGTGCGTGCTGATGGCTTTGGGGTATGTTCTGCTTCTCGAGTGTGGGGGCAAAAGGGCGCGGGCAACAGGTTCCCTCGTATTGTTTTTTTCGGCGTTGTTTTCTTTGTTGATGCTTGTCTCCCGTTCGATGAACAGTGCGCATTGGGTTGGCGACTCCACGTTCTCCTTCTT
>CAZANS010000137.1:0-6362 GCA_964486565.1 uncultured Victivallales bacterium | reverse complement strand
CCGGGCGACTTGTCAAGAATCTCATCGACCTTCTTGGCGTTCCCGGTCTTGATGGCGTCGTAAAGCTCCTTCTGTTCGGCCTCCTCACTCTGTGCCGAGACCCCGATGCAGTAGCAGAATATCGCCACCAAAGCACCCCATGTAATCGTGTTCACTCTCATGCCCTCATCCTTACTTTTGAACCAAATTGCCAGTGAAAAAACATATAAATCAAACATCGCCCGCTACGGCATCATCCTTGTTCCGGAAGGGGCTGTAGATATGCCCGACCCACTGCAGACCCATGTGGTTCGAGAATTCAAGAGTGTTCAAACGAATGCCGTGCACCAGGACTCCAAGCAGACCCAGAAGGATGTTCAAGGCATGCCCGAAAAGTATTATCACAAGCATCGCGACGACAAGGAACGGCATGAGCAGGGCGTTTTGGGATATGCCGAGCACCATGAGACCCATGTCGTTGAAGCTTTTCGCGATATAGTATGACGACAGGCCGACGGCGAAGAGCCGGATATATGAGAGGATATCCACGAATGTGCCGCTCATCCCGAAAAGGAAGCCGAATGCCTCGTCCAGTTTTCTCCAGTTAACCCCGAAAACGACGACAGAAAAAATTCCTGCGCCGTAAAGCAGAGAGATTATTGCAAGAGGCCACTCGCTTTCGGGGTACACGATCAGTTTCCTTGCGACAAAAAAATTGCCCCAGAGAATCAGCCCCCACCCGATCTCACCAAGCGAACGCAGGCTGTTGATGACCAGGGAAGCCTTCCAAAAACGCGCAAGTGAAAGATGCACCGCGGCTATCACAAAGCACAGGAGCTGGACGTGCTTGTCCTTCAGCGCCGGGTCGGTGAACCAATCAAGCCCCCTCATCCACGGCGGCAGATAATCCGCAGGGATGGCGAAGTAGTTGCCTGATATAAAACCCCAGAAGACTGTCCATGAGCTGAGCAGCAAGAATAGATTGAGACCCTGCCTTAACCCAGCCCTGTTGCCGAACTTGCGTTTCGCGAATATCGCAAAAATCAAAAATATCACACCGTAGCCGGCATCCCCGAAGATCATGCCGAAAAAAATGGTGAAGAAAAACAGAAAACTCGCGCTGGTGTCCCATTCATTGTAGCCCGGCGCGATGCCGATGAAATCAAAAATCGCCTTCGAGCATTCGATGAGTTTTGGCGTCTTGATCAAGGTGGGAGGGCTGTCGCTGGCAGAAGGATCCTCGGTCAGAAGACCCCATCCGTGCTTCTCGGCTGAGTCGGCAAGCTTTTGGGAAAGTGGAACGGGGCAGTATCCACGCACGCATGCTAGCGACCCCTCATCAAGCATCCCGTCACGGCATGCGGCAAAATCCAGCCTGTGCCTGAGGGATGCAAGAAGCTTCTCCACCTGAGATGTCTGTGCGGCCATCCCATCAAGTTCCGAATCAATCTCCAGAAGCCTCTTGTCAGCCGCTGCTATCTGCTCCTCCGCATCATGCAGGGAAAGCCCCTCAGGGAGTGTGGCAAGCGGCAGGTCGGAAGCGTCCAAAGGCCGTTCCGCAAAAACCGCAAAATACACCTTGTTGCCAGCACTTCCTACAACCCGGAAGCTTGCGTAGTCGGGAACTTTGTCCAGTTCCGCCGCGTTTCCCTCGCAAAGCAAGAGCGATATCCCCCTGCTCCGGACATCATCGAGAAGTTCAGCAGAAAAATCACCCCAGGGCTCCAGTTGTTCCCTGGCATGAAGCAGTCCCAGCCTTCCAGCAGCTACATCCTTCATCTGCTGATCCAGAAGATTTGTCTGCCGGACAAGCTCTTCCGGTGTTCGTGGTGTCTCCACCACAGTAACCTTTTTGTCCGCCAAAGATCCCCGGTCGGAAAGAATGTGCAAGGCCTTGGTCGTCTCCTGTATCGCACTCTCCAACGCAGCCCGGTCATCGCTCTCAGCAAGGCTCCCGGACTCCACATGCAAAACCCCAGTGTCCCTAAGGGCGCGCAAAGCCTCCTCCTTTTGCTCAAGAAGGCAGATCACCGCGACTTTCTTCATGCTGACAATCATGCAGCCGCACCCTCCGTGCCTGTGGCTTCAAGCATCTTCCGTTTGGCTATCTTCGAACGACCCACGGCGGCTGTCTGCTGGTCGCCCAGATTTATCTGGATCACCCTGATGTTCTCTCTCGCTTCAGGGATCATCACTCGCTCGAACAAGTTCACTCGTTGGGTTGTTATCCTCAGCTCCCTAGATATCAGCTCATGCTGCCTCTTCAGTATCTCGTGCTCAGCACGGCAGCTTACCACATCCCTCAAAACAAACACCCCACTGTCAACCCAAGGAGCCTCATCAAACAAAGAGTATTCGGCACTTGCGAATTTCGCAGATACAAACACCGGCACACTCACCCCAGCTATGTTGTCGGTCCGCGTCTCGATCTGCTCCAGCCGAACAGCCTCCATGAAAAAAGAAACCTTCGCAGCGTCTCCAAAAAGGGATATCCATTTCTCGATCACACGCTTCAACTCCTGCTCCTTCTGGACTATGCGCTCCATCTCCCCTGTCCGCTTGCGCATCTCCATCTGAAGTTGCTGCTTCTTCAACTGTAGGGTCGGGAGAAACCGGGAGAACCTCTTGAGATTGTCCCTCTCAGTCTTAAGAGCATTTTTCGTAAGCTTGACTTTGGGCATGGCAGATGGTTCAACCTTTTGGCCAGTATTTGTCCAGAAGCTCCGTCTTCATCCCAGTCTCAGCCTTGTCGAAGCAGCCCGAGAGTATCTTCCAGCCAAGATCCAGAGCATCCTCCAGAGCAATGTTCACCGAAAGATCCATCAGCCCACCCTCGAACAGACCGCCATATTTAAGAAGCTTCCTGTCCCAGTCGGTCATATGGAATCCCATGGACTGCTTCTCCAATGTGTCCTTGAAATCAGCATAGAGCCTTATCATCGTGTCCATTATCGCCCGATGGTCAGGACGGGTGTCACCGTTGACCTGCTGCTTCAGCCGGCTAAGAGACCCGAATGGCTCGATCCGACCGTTGCGCAGATAGAACTGACCCTCTGTGATGTAACCGGTGTTGTCAGGTATCGGGTGGGTGACATCGTCACCGGGCATGGTCGTAACGGCGAGTATCGTTATTGATCCCTTTGTGTCGAAGTCCACCGCCTTCTCGTAACGCGCCGCAAGCTTGCTGTAAAGATCCCCGGGATATCCACGGTTGGACGGGATCTGCTCCATGGTTATCGCTATCTCCTTAAGCGCGTCGGCGTAGTTGCTCATGTCCGAAAGAAGTACAAGAACACGCTTGTTGTTCATGGCGTAGCCCTCGGCCACGGCAAGAGCCATGTCGGGCACCAGCAGGCACTCCACGACAGGATCCGCCGCAGTGTGGATGAACATCACCGACCTGGAGAGCGCGCCGTGGTCGTCAAGAGTGTTGCGGAAAAAAAGATAGTCGTCATGCTTCAGACCCATCCCGCCAATGATGATCACATCAACCTCCGCCTGCATCGCTATCCTGGCCAAGAGCGGGTTGTATGGCTCACCAGCGACGGAAAATATCGGCAGCTTCTGCGACTCAACAAGGGAGTTGAACACGTCAATCATCGGGATCCCGGTGCGGATCATGTTCTTGGGGATGATCCGTTTCGCCGGGTTCACCGAGGGTCCCGCGATATCCACCAGATCCTCATCCACCGGCGGCCTGTTGTCGCGTGGCAGACCGCCACCAGTGAAAATCCTGCCAAGCAAATTCTCCGACTTGGACACCCTCATCGGACGGTTGAGAAAACGTACCTCGTCTCCGGTGGAAACGCCACGGCTGCCGGTGAATACCTGAAGGGAGACAAGATCGTCCTCCATGCGTATCACCTGTGCCAGAGAGACACCTCTGGAGCTGCGGACCTCGGCGAGATCGTTGTAGGCGACATCACCAGCCTCCACCGCAATCACATTCCCGGCTATCTTCAGAATCCTGTGGTAAACCTTTCGCATCAAAGCTCCCGTAAATGAAAATCAATAAATAATTCAATCCGAAGAGGGCGAATACAACCTCTGCACTCCGGAAGTCTTCTCTCAAAGAAAAAATCAAAGCGTCCAACTCAGACTTAAGCTAACATCAAAGCAAGATTTTTCCAGACTCATTATACATTAAATCGGGAAACATTTCATGCCGCCATAGGCATCATGGCATCAAAATACATGGTCGAACTTGCGTATCACGCTGTTCAGCCGCGTCTCGACAGTACTTCCTTCTCGTAGCGCTTGACCTCGGCCAGCCATTTATGCCCGACCGGCACAGAGCTGGTGAGGCAGTGGTAGTCCCACACAGCACCAAAAGGCATGGTCTTAAGCTCCTCAAGCATGGCAAGCCGCGACGTGTAGTCCCCGGCGACCTCGTCCTCCCTCAGGCGCACTGTGGGCTCAAGCAGAGCATAGCACAAGGCCTTTATCATGCAACGCATACCTATTGTCCACGCGGCCACGCGGTTGATCGTGGCGTCAAAGAAGTCAAGCCCAATATGCACTCGCTTTAGATAGTTACCTCGGACAAGCTCCAGAGCGATCGCGCGAAGCTCGTCGTCAAGTATCACCACATGGTCGCTGTCCCAGCGTACAGGCCTGCTCACATGAAGCAAAAGCTCGCCCACAAAGTGCAGAATCGAGGATATCTTGTCCGAAATCACCTCCGTCGGATGGAAGTGACCAGCATCAAGGCACAGAAGCTTGCCGTTGGCCACGGCGTATCCCATATAGAACTCGTGCGAGCCTATGACGCAGCTCTCCGACCCAATGCCGAAAAGCTTGCTCTCAACAGCGTCAAGATGCCGTTTGGGGTCGGTCTTCATCGCATACATCTCGTCAAGCGACTTTTTCAGCCGATCCCTGTAGCCCTTGCGGTCAACAGGAATGTCCTTGAAACCATCAGGTATCCAAGTGTTCATCACGCAGGGAGTGCCAAGCTTCTCCCCGATCTGCTCGCTGATCTCCCGGCAGCATATCCCGTGCTTGATCCAGAACTTCCGTATCCCAGCGTCGGGACTGCTAAGCGTGAACCCAGTGTCCGCCTTGGGATGCGCGAAAAACGTCGGATTAAAGTCCATCCCCATACCTCTCGACTTGACCCAGTCAACCCAGTTCCTGAAGTGCGCAAACTCAAGCTTGTCACGCTCGACTCCCTTGCCGCCAACAGGCTCGGCGTAGCAGGCATGCAGATTCAGACGGTGCTTCCCAGGGATCAGCGACAGCGCCTTGTCAAGATCCGCACGTAGCTCGTCAGCCGTGCGCGCCTTGCCGGGATAGTTCCCAGTGCATTGTATCCCCCCTCCGCTCTCAGAGGCACAATGCTCAAAGCCACCAACATCATCACCTTGCCAGCAGTGCAACGATACAGCGATTCTCCCCAGCGACGAAAGCGCCGCATCGGTGTCAACTCCCAGCTCAGCATAGGACTCCTTGGCCAGGCCATAGGACTTCTCTATCCTCTTTGTATTCATTTTCAGGAATCTCCTCTCTTTACATCTCAAACAGTTCGTTTCCAAACACCAAATCTATACCCGACACCTCCACTTTTCAACACCCGACAAAAAAATTCAACCTAATGAGCCAGTTTCAAAACTACGCGGTGATTCGCGGGCCGGTTTTATGATTTGTTGATTTTATGATTTAAAGATTTGGGGATTTGCCGATAACCGATTACTGACCACTGATTACCGGTTATCAAGACGCGCTCCGCCCCATGGGATGCCATACCGGCATCCTTGCCTAAAAAATAAACCACTAAGGTACACTAACTTACACTAACCGGAACCGGGCTGTGATGTGCCGGTGGCTGCGTCAGCCACCATGGTATCACACTGCCTTCGCAAAGACTCAAATCCCAAACTCTTTCCTTAGTGTCCTGTTAGTGTCAGTTAGTGGTTAAAATTTCTTCACCTCTTCCCCTGACTGAAATCAACCTTGTTGCCTTCGCTGTCAATATCCTCCCACTTGTATTTGCCAACCTTAATCGAGAAGGTCATTATAACGTTGTCGTCATCGTCAATGTTGAATATTATACAGTCCCTGTCGGAACGGAAGCGGCGGGGGATGTTCTTCTTTACCTCGACTGTCTTCTCGATAATCTCCTCGCGTCCGTTTTTCCATTTGACATTTACCTGTTCAGGAACCAGTTTGAAGTCTGAAGATACAGAACGAGCACTTGGGACGAGAACACCAGCTCCTAACCTTTGTTTTCCAACCAAAGTTGGATATACCCATATTTTTTTATTTCCTGTATTCTTAAAAGCGATTGAATAATTTATAGGCCTAAACATGGCACAGCCTGCAAGAGAATAAATTAATAAACCCGAAGCAAGAAAACCGGCGTGAATTTTTCTCATTTTTAATCT
>CAZANS010000136.1:0-6385 GCA_964486565.1 uncultured Victivallales bacterium | reverse complement strand
GCCGCGCCTGCGCTCCCAACGCGGTTCACGCGGAGTTTTGAAACTGGCTCCATAATCATGCAGAAATCGTTCTCGAAGGTTTTCCCGTCAACTGTAACTCTCATTCTTTATCCTTTGGGGTGAACACGCCGAAAATCTTCTGGCTCCTTTTGCGGGCCTTATCCTCGTAGTCTCTTCTATCCAAATCCAAGACCTCCCTCTCGAAGGGGTTCAGGCCGTCATTGGGAAGGAGGCTTCTGTCATCATCGTCGAGAGGGCTTCTCCTTGCCTTCCGCTCATCCTTTTCGGAACGCAACTCCAGTTCCCTCTCGTAGGCCTCTATATTGCTGCGCCTTATGCTGTCGCATGAGCATAGGCATGTCGCGGCAATCGCCGTGGCAAAGCCTGCGCAAAGTATTTTATTCATCCGACTTACCGCCGCCGAAGAGCCCCTTGACCCCGTCAATAAGCCTGCCGGCTCCATCCTTAACAGTGCCGTGCATGTCAAATTCAAACCCGGCCTTTGAAGAGCCATCCCGCACCGCCTCATACACGGCGTAGAAAACCCTATGGGCTATCTCGCCTGAGGTCGCACCTTCCGGCCCCTGCCCGAGATCCTGGATGACGATGCCTGGCAAAGGAACATTGACAGCCTGACCGACGGCACCGGCGACCAACCTGCTGTTCTCAAACCGGAAAAGGTCAATCTGCAGCTTCTTCGAGGGCTTCGTGGCTTTCTCACCGGTATCCGTCTTGTCCTCAGGGGGCTTTCTTGCCGCCGCCGCCTCCCTTCTCGAGAAGTTGTCAACGTTCCTCTTGATGGTCGTCAGGTTAGTCCCCGTGAGCTGGACCTCCAGGCAGGCCTCCATGTCGTCAATGATTATCCTCCTGACGACGATCTTGTCGGAGAAAAGCGACGAAAGGACGATCTCCAGCTCAATATGCCCCACCTTGAAGGCATGCGGATGCGTATAGCCTGGGGGGTTGCCTATGGAAAAATCACTGATCGTCACCGTGCCCGAGAACGGGTTGAACACACAGGCTCCCATCGAGCACTCCGTGCCGGTGACCTTCGGAAGAACCCCGTTGACACCTGCCTTGACTATCGAGCCTATACTGAACACAAACACCAGGGCTCCGACAATCAGCACTCCCACCGCTATCATGGCAGCCAGCATCAATCTCTTTTTATTCTTTCCCATCTCTCTTGCTCCTTCAGAATATAATAATCCTTGCCACGTCGGTATTCAAGCCTGAACCATCAGATTAAAGAGTCATTTCGCCGCGCCGTCTGCCGCACCTGCGCTCCCCAACGCGGTTCACGCGGGGTGTTGGAATCGGCTCTAAAACGTCATGACGGCACGGCAAGTAATTTGGACATCTGAAAGCTGTCATGCGATATTGTTTCTGACGGAGCCTGACTTGAGGAAGGGTATATCGGCGAATGTTCCTGGGATACTGGTGTTTCCTGCTTCGAGCTCGACCTTCTGGCCGGGGAGGGAGTTGATTTCGGGGGCGACGAAGGCGAGCGCGACAGCATGGGACAGGGAGGGGGAGAACGCTCCGGAAGTGACGGTTCCGCAGGGGCTGTTGTTGACGAAGACCTGCGCACCCTGCCTGGCGGCTCTGCGCCCTTCAAGCGTGATTCCAACAAGCTTTTTAGACGGCTGCGAATTCCGCAGTATTTGAACTCCGGGGAAATCTCTGTCGGGGGTTGTCTGGATCATTTGTGCGAAACCTGCCTCTGCCGGAGTAGTCTGGTCGTCCATCTCGTGCCCGTACAATGGGTACGCCATCTCGAGCCTGAGTGTGTCCCTTGCGCCGAGCCCGGCAGGCTTGACCGAAGGGTGCTTGAGTATGAAATTCCACAGCCTTGCGGCATGGTCGTTATGGAAATAGATCTCGAAGCCCAGCTCGCCGGTATACCCTGTACGGCTGAGCAAAACTGGTATGCCGTCCAGTGAGGTTTTGATGAATTTATAGTACTGAGGCAAGGATGGCTTGCCAAGCCCTAGGTCGGCCAGCACGTCGGCGCTGGCGGGACCCTGGAGGTCGAGCTTTGCGGTGAAATCCGACTCGTCCTCGATCGAGATGTTCTCGGGGAGTAGCTGGGATATTCTGTCGAAGTCCTTGCGGATGCATCCCGCATTGACCACGATATATAGCTCCTCAGTCCCTATACGGTAAATTATCAAGTCGTCAACGACGGTGGCGCTGTCGGTGAGGAGGAAGTTGTATTTGCACGAGCCTATTGCCTGTGTCGAGACAGGGCGCGGGAAGATATTGTCCATGGCTTCGGCCAGATTTGTGCCGTGCAGCCTGAACTCCCCCATGTGGCATATATCGAAAAGCGATGCCGCCGAACGGGTATGCACGTGCTCGGCGATTATCCCCTCGGCGTATTGCACCGGCATCTCCCAGCCGGCAAAAGGCACCATCCTTGCTCCGAGGGCAAGATGCACCTCCCTCAAAGGTGTCTGCCTGGCACTCCCCCCAGCATTTGTCTCCATACAATGCTCCCTGAAAAACCGCATGAAATCCAATGATTGGTGGAGCATATCGGGCTCGAACCGATGACCTTCACACTGCCAGTGTGACGCTCTAGCCAACTGAGCTAATGCCCCAAGTTAAGCGAGGTATATAAAATAGCTCTGCTTTTGGCATGTGCAAGCCGAAATGACGAAATTTTCTCAGCATCAATTTGCCAGCTATGTCAAGCCATATCGGGAAAAATATCGAGTGTGGCGATTGCATAGGGCGGTGTTTGGATTAAATTAGCTTCCGTTTGCCGCAGGATTAGGCTGTTGTTCTGTGTTGCCCGGTGGATTTATAACCTTTATTATTAGGAGTTTGATCATGGGAGTGAGTGTTATTCATGACTTGCTTGAGCTGGGAGTAAATTCAAACGCCTCGGACTGGCATATCAAGGAGGGACATCCGGTAGTCCTGAGGATTGAGGGCTCTTTGGTTGACACGGACTTCCAGGCCGACGAGAAGCTCATAGACCAGATACTGGATGATTTTGTGACAGACGAGGATATGCGTGTACGCTACAGGGACACTGGGGACCTTGACTTGTCCTATGTCGAGGACAACATCGGGCGCTTCAGGGTTAATGTGCATCAGCAAAGGGGCAGGCCGGCCTTCACCATGCGTCATGTGAAGACTGACATCATGAGTTTTGACGCGCTGGGTCTGCCGCTGATACTGCGTAAGATTGCCGAGGCTCCCCGCGGCATAATAATCCTTGGCGGCACGACCGGGAGCGGGAAGTCCACAACTCTGGCCGCAATGCTCGAGCACATAAACCTCACTCGCCGAAGGCACTGCATAACCATCGAGGACCCTATCGAGTACGAGTTCGAGGACAAGAAGTCTGTTTTCGAGCAGCGCGAAGTGGGCATAGACACCCAGACCTTTAAGGATGCCCTGATACACGTGCTGCGCCAGGACCCGGACATAATAATGGTGGGAGAGATGAGGAACCGCGAGAGTTTCGACGCCGCCCTCCAGGCGGCCGACACAGGCCACCTCGTCATGACCACGCTGCATGCGACCTCAGCGGCGCAGGCTATCACGCGTATCCTCGACTTCTACGACCACGTGGAGCAAGGCTCCATCCGCATGGCACTGTCAATGAACCTGCACGCGATCATCTGCCAGAGGCTGCTCCCGCGGGCCTTCGGCGGCGGCATGATACCCAGCGCTGAGATAATGATTAACACCCCGATGGTACGCAAACTGCTGGAGATCGGGCAGTTGGAGAAACTTCCTGCAGCCATCGAGAACGACAGGGAGGAAGGCATGCAGTCATTCAACCAGTCCCTTCTCGGGCTGGTCAACGAGGGTCTCATCACCGAGGAGGACGCCCTCGCTGCCGCGAGCAATCCGGAGGCACTGAAAATGAATCTGAAGGGCATCTCGCTGAAGTCCGGCAGCCAGATACTTGGCTAATGCCGGCCAGCCAGGCTGGGAACAAATATGGGAAATGACCTTCAAGGAGGCTGGTGGGGATCCCTTTTAGCAAGGCATTCCCGTAAGACCGCGGCAATAGTGGCATTCGCTGTCCCGCTGCTGATGCTGCTGGTCGCCAGAGAGTTGGCGTTCGAGGCAGAGAACTCGGTGGACTGCTACTACCACATAGCCCTGGCCGACATGGGGCCGTCGGTCTACATGGACAAGGAGTTCCCCTTTCTCGCGATGTCGTCATGGACGGAGAGATTCAGCGACAAGGAGCTGGTCTACCATCTGGCGCTCACCGTGCTTCGGTCATACCAGAGGTTCCTGGGGCTACCCATGGGCCCCCCCTTCAACCTCCCGGCTCTTTTCTTCACGGCGCTGCTTATAGGCTCGTTCGTGTACACGGCCAACTTCTTCAGAGTCAAACACCTGCTCTATCTGACTTTATTGCTAATTTTTGTCAGCCCCTTCTTCACCAACCGCATTCTGATGCTCAGGCCCCATGTGCTCTCGATCAGTCTGATGCTGCTCTCATGCCCGCTCCTCGCCAGCATCGGCCGGACAAGGAACATGATCGCGCTCTTCTGCTTCTCGGCTTTCGCTGCATGGTGCTACTCCAACCCCCACTTCATACTCCTGCCAGTCGCGGCGTTTGCTGCTGTCAGCTTTACCAAGGCTCCGTGGAGAGCCGTGGCGTTGCCCCTCGTCTGCATTGCCGGGATAGCCTTCGGCTACCTCTTCCATCCGCAGTTCCCGAACACCTTCATCAACTGGAGGATCCAGTGCATCGAGGTTGTCAGCCAGGCCCTCAACCCTTCCCTGGGAATAGCTCTCGGCACAGAGTTCTCCCGAGCTGGGATAGTCTGGCTCGCCCGGAACGTCCTGCCGCTCGGCCTGGCCATCACCTCAGGGCTGATGCTCCTCAACCTCAAGACCCGCAAGGATTTCGACCCCTGCAGCAACGCCGCCGCCGTGGGGATTGTCGCCATCGTGGCGAATCTCGCAGTATTCCTCGGCATCCGTGCGATGGAGTATGCCGCTCCCTTCTCCGTGCTCTTCGCCGGGATGGCACTCAACGAGTATGCCAGGCTCCAGGCACCCCTGCCTGAGTTCATCTCCGGCGACAAGATTAAAAGGTATACAGGAATCCTGATGCTTGTACTTTCGCTGGCCTTCCTCGTCTTCCATACCGAGATGCTCCGCCGCCGCGCGGTCATCGAGCCGCTGGACGACCTCGCCCGCTGGGCCGAAGGCGACGAGATCCCAAAAGGATCGCTTGTGGCCAACCTTATCTGGTCGGATTTCCCAATGCTGCTCTACAGTTGCCCGCAGTTCAGATACCTCAGCGGCATGGACCCGATGTTCTCGTATCATGTCGCACCGGAGAAGGTCATGGCGATCGAGAATTTGCGACTCGGCAAATTCTCCCTTTCCCCGAATGAGCTTGCCGACAAGCTCGGTGCCGACTACGCCTTCGTCCGGAAACCCTACGACCTTGGCAAAACCCTCGAGAAGCAGGGCTACAAGGCGATCTACAGAGGAAAGGACGGATGGCTATTCAAGCTGAGGAATGTAGGGGAATGACCGACGCCACGGACACGAGCGACGACCATGCGGATTATCTCATCGTCGGCGCGGCATTCGCGGGAAGCCTGCTGGCTGCGAAATTCGCACCACTCGGCAGGACGGTTTTTACCGACAGACACTCTCCAGGTATCCTGATGAACTGCGGCGGCGGGCTGCCGGTGAAGGTCTATAAAAAACTCAACATCGAGATACCCTTTTGCAATGTATCGGAGGGTATAATGGGCATCAAGGGCGGGGAACACCGATTCCCCTGCAACTATCTGGTGGTTGACCGCTCGCGTCTGGATGCCGCGCTCTGCGAAAAGGCGTGTGAATCCGGGGCGGTCTTCAGAAAGCTCAACTACACCGGGCACGACCCAGCCGAATCAACCGCGTTCTTCATCGAGGGGAGCAAAAAAAAAATCAGCATAAAGTACAGGAAATTGATTCTTGCACACGGCCTGTACCCCCACAAAGACCCCTTCTCACGGAAAAGGCGAAAGCCATGGCCCCACGGGCTGGCCCAGGTCGAGATCCTCGCCGGGGACAGCCCGCACCAGGGATCCTTCTTTTGTGAGATATTCACCGCCGCCGACCCGGGATACGCATGGATCTTCCCCATGCCGGATGGACGCATAAACATCGGCGCCGGAAGCTTCAGAAACTCAGTATCAAGAAAAAACCTGCTCTCAGAACTTAAAACCCGCTTCGCACTCATGGGAAACACACTCAAAAAAGGTGGAGGGGTGATACCTCTGACCGTCGCCTCGAGGCTGCAGAGAGGGAATGTCATCATCTACGGCGACGCGGCGGGGATGGTGAACCCCCTCAACGGAGAGGGACTCATGCATATCGCGAAATTCGCAGACCGCTTTGTCCG
>CAZANS010000135.1:2692-6404 GCA_964486565.1 uncultured Victivallales bacterium | reverse complement strand
AGCGGCGTACTTTTTTTTGCGTTCCTCGTCCTCATTTCCCCAGCGACTCCAATAAGGATTTAAGCCTGCAGATCAGTCCTCTTACCTCAGCTTTAGAATGAAACTCCAATCCCCCTGCCACTGGTTGCTGCTTTCCCTGAAACCTGTTGCTGATTGTTGTTTTCTCCGCTTGAAAGGCTATGCCAGCGGGGCTATGTTACCGGTTTCTGAGAGTCCAGGGTTAAACTTTATCTAATTTTGGAGAGAATCGCCATGCAGGAGATTTCAAGCGGAAGTGTTATAAAGGGAAAGTTCGAGGTCGGCGCCAAACAGGGCACGGGGAGCCTCGGCGAGGACATATACCGGGGCAAGCACCTTAATCTCGGGCGCGAGATCGTCATACGTATACTGCCTTCCTTGATTGCCAACGAAGAGTGCGCGAAGCGCTTCCTCCAGGGCATCAGCCTAGCGGCCAGGCTCCAGCACCCGAATATCGTGGCGATACTCGATGCAGGCGAGGCAAACGGGTTGAGCTTTGTTGCCACGACCTACGAGAAGGGTTTTTTCCTGAATGACTATCTGGATCAGCGTGGCAGTCTGGACGAGACCGAGAGCATAAGGCTGGTGAAGGGCTTGGCAGACGCCCTGGACTACGCATGGAAGGAACTGCAGATCATACACCGCAACGTGTGTCCGAAGACCATTTTGATCGCCAAGGGCAACGTGCCTATGCTCACGGACTTCGCGATGGCGAAATCCCTTCTAAATGACGCTAAACTTACTCTCACCGGTTTTTCTGTCGGGGATCCTTCGTACATGAGCCCCGAGCAGGCCAGTGGCGACAAAATTGATTTTCGTTCGGACATATACTGCCTGGGGCTGGTCTTCTACCAGATACTCGCAGGCTATCCACCTTTCCGAGACAAGCCGGTGATGGAGATCATGAAGGATCAGATTGCCACCCCTCACCATCCGGTGCAGGCGACAAACGAAAACGTCTCAGATGCCTGCGCGGCAGTCGTTGACAAGATGCTCGAGAAGGACAAGGGCGCCAGATACCAGTCCTGGGACGATGTCGTCTCTGATCTTGATGCGATACTCCACAACGCCCGGCCTTCGGCGCTTGGCAAGGACTCAAAGCAGATCGCGGATCGGGTCAGACGCGAGACAGAGGAGAAACTCGGCAAGAAATACAGGGCGGAGATGAACAAGGTCGCCCAGGGGCTCGCGAGGGACACCAGACGCAGGTTCAAACGCAACACCATCATCCTCACGGTGATAGTGAACATCGTCATCGTCGTGCTGTTTCTTTACTACATGAAATGGAGGAAGGAGCAATCCGGGTCCTTATCTCCCCGGAACGATCTGGATTCCCCTTCCGGGCATTATCAGCCCCGGTGAATCCTTTGACTCTCTGCGGGGCGGCGACAGCCTGTCCAGGACAGCCTTTATCCTGGGGTCGAGATTGCTTCTGTCCATATCGAAGACAGTCCATCCTCCGGGATGCCTGCGGGTCATGTCCACCCCCTTTTCCATCAGGAATAGGAAGCCCTCGACATTGTTCGACACGACAGCGAGCATGACAGGAGTAATCCCGTCAGCGCGCGTGGCATTCACGTCAGCGCCATACTTCACCAGCATCTCGGCCGCCTTGTTCCTCTTTGCGGCAATGGCGCCGGCGAGAGGCGTGTTTCCGCCCTTGTCCCTGACCTTCAGGTCGGCCTTGCTCTGGAGAAGCAGCTCCAGCATGGAGAGGTCTTCGTCGCCGGAAATCAATATCGCGACCATGACGGGAGTCACGCCCATGGAGTTTGCCGCGTTGATGTCCGCGCCGCCGTGAAGAAGAATCTTGACTATCTCGATGTCCTTGGACTTGACTGCCTGGATAAGCGGAGCGGTCTCCACCTTGCCGAGCTTCCCGGTGCGCCTGTCCAAGACATCCAGCTTCATCCTGCCGTTCACGTCAGCGCCTTTCGCGATTGTGGCCTCAAGTGCTTCCTGATCGCCGGCAATGCAAGCCTTCCACAGCGAAAGCATCCATCCGCTATGCTTGTCTGCCGCGTCTGAGAGCACTTCCTTATTTCCCCCCGACCTGCTGAAGTATGCCAATGCAGCAGCGTAGTTGCGCGCCCTGACCTCCCTGACGCCCAGGACTATGTTCCTGTACTCATCAGGCATGTCTATCTGCTCCATCTTCCGCTCTAGGGGCAGAGCTCTGACGCTCAAAGGGTAGGTTGCCGATGCGCCAATATCCTCTTTGACGACTTTGACGAAGATCCTTCCGGCCTCGACTTTGACCAAGGTGCCCTTCTCCTCCACTCCGTCCCTCATAAAGGAAATCTCAGTGCCGGCCATTCCCTCTAGCTTCGACATGAACAGGCGGTCCATGTCGTGTATGCGTTCAAGATTCTCCCTGACATCCTGGTCCGCAGTCGTGGATATCGCGTTCATCAACTCGCCTTTCACAAGCATTTCCGCCACATCCGGCTCCATCTGCGCAAATACCACAGAAATCCCCGCAAGAAAAAATATCAGCAACAGCATCTTCATTGCAACTCCCAGATTGGCTACATTCAAGGGGATGACGGGGTCAAACCTCCACTTTATTACTTTTACACCTCATTGTTCCTTCAATAATGGCCAAGTCGTCCTGCATTGAAGGCCTTTTTAGCAGCTCTTTTCTCGCTCTGTCTCCAGCCATGTTGAAGCCACTGATCTTGACACCAAACCGAGCTGCCAACGACGTGAGTGTTTCGTTTTTACGGCAATGCTTGCCGACCAGAAGCATCGCAATTTTCCTGGCTTCCATGTGACATCCCCTTCGCGCCGTGATCTGGGAAGCATCCTTTGTCTTGTAGTGTTTGCGTACAGCGTAAAGGACTTCTTCGAACGCGAATGAATTGACCTTCGCCAAGATCGGCTGTTCCCGGGCATCGATGTCTGTTAAGTCTCGATCCAGATATTTGACTACAATTTTTTCTTTGAAAGTCTCAGACCCGATAATGCTCCCACCCGCCAGTGCGCGGATGTCTTCCGCATTGTCTGTCTTTATGCCCTTTTCCACGTAATTCTTGTAGTTATGCATCTTCTCCGCCGCATATTCACCCCAACTCGATAGCACAAAGCGACGATCCAGCCATGATGGCTTCTTCTCAAGCCCGACATAGCACCGGTAACTGGACCATTTGTAGTCCGTCAGCCGCGCTTTGATCGCCGCCGGCGACATCCCTTCATGCGCCTTGATCTTCACAGGATTCAAGTGGATATAGCGCGATAGCTTGTTCTTGTAAGGCTCACTCTCCACAAGTTGCGCCTTGTAACGTCCCTGAAACAAATGACCGGATTTAGAGCGCCTGCGGTTCATGTTGATGGTGAAAGAGGTCAGAAAACTCTGCATGAATTTGCTCAAGTTGCCCTGATGCGTCCGGATATGAAGATGAAAATGATTAGGCATCAGGCAATAGCTGTAGATGACAACAGCGTAGATGTCCGCAAACTCCACCAGTTTATCCAGAAACAACTCACAGTCACTGGTGTCTTCAAATACAACTTCCCGGTGATTCCCGCGGCTGACCACATGGTAGCACGCTCCTTCATATTCAACCCTTAAAGGTCTTGCCATTTTCCCAAAACTCCCGTAGTGTTTGCTATGGAATAACAAATCAAAATAGCACCAAACAGAAAAAATTACAAATTAAAAATGTAGCAATGTGGAGGTTTGACCCCAAAGGGT
>CAZANS010000135.1:0-2592 GCA_964486565.1 uncultured Victivallales bacterium | reverse complement strand
CTTGATACTTTAAACCTAAATGAAGCAGTTAAATCTCAAAAATGAACGGAACCTCATTTCTCCACCGGCACCACGATACCGCGCATTATGATGTTCTGGCAGAAGACGAAGACCAGGAAAGTCGGCACTGCGGCCACGACAAGGGAGGCGAAGATCAAACCCTGCCCGCTTCCCATCTGCAACTGATACAGCCATGGCATCAGAGTCCACATGTTCTGGTCCTGGCATACAAGCAATGCCATCATGAAGTTTCCGTACGCGGCGTTGAAGGCGTTCAGGGCGATGACGGCCAGGATCGGTGTGCTCAGGCTCATGGTGATCTGCCAAAAGATGCAGAACTCCCCTGCCCCGTCAATCTCTGCGCTCTCGTACAACTCCTGCGGCAGGGAATCGAAAAAACCCTTGAGCAGGAAAATGCTGTATCCGTTTGCCATGCCTGGGAGTATCAGTGCGGCGAAGGTGTTGAGCAGCCCCAGCTCGCGCAGCATCAGGAAGTTCGGGATCTGCGTGACCATTGGCGGGAAAGCCATGGTCATCATCAGGAACAAAAGCACCTTGTACGCCGACGGTGGCTTGTAGCGGCTTAGCGCGTACGCCGCTAGCGGATTGACGATCAACGAGCAAATTATTGTCAGGGCGCAGAACACGAAGGTGTTGAATAGCGCCCTGCCCTGCAACAGAACGAACTCGTTCACGGCAATGAAGTTGCGCACGGCGAACTCCCATCGAATCTGGCGGCGGTTTGGAAGGAACCAATTCAAGTAGTGGAAATCACGTTGAGGCGGAAGAATCTCAGACCAAGATGAGAATGAAGTGCCTGCGGCGGCGTTAAGGTTCTCCACTTTCCCGTGACGCTCCGCAAGATAGTCCTGGAACATGAAATCCACGCAATGTATCCTCAGGTCTGCTATTGGAATCTTATACAAATTGTCGGTCCCTGGCTCATCCCATCCGCGGACATAGGCATCCCAGTCGGCTGACTCGGCTCCTATCTTCGGCGCAGATGTGACTGCGGGCAATGGAACCTCATCGAATGCACCAAAGGATGAGTGATGCAACGTGTTCAGAGAGCCGACATTCCCCAGATATTTGGCCTCAAGATACTTCCTGTATCCCTGCACGGCATCCGGGTCGGCTCGCAGCCAGAGAAGATTAACGATTCCCCTGACAAAAACCTCCCAGTCCCGTCGCTGGCTGTCGGTGAAGGCATCCCCTTCAGGGTAGCGCCGGGGAAGACGGACATCCCTCCAACTGCCGTAGGCAGTGCCGTGAGCCTGGTTGTACGCGGCTATGTCCCGTGTGTACTGGCTCTGCAGAAACTCAGTCCTGTAGAACGTCTCCACGCTGGGGGAAAAGACCTGCTCTCTTGGAAGCTGCTGCTTGAACTTGCGGAAGGCGATCTCGAAAGGCGAGTCGCCGGGCGACATCATCCTGGAAAGGTGCCTTCGGACGAAAACACGGAAATAGACCATGGATACAAATTCCGTGCCCAAGGCCTGGTTGACACCTTCAATGTTGCCGTGCTCTGACAACACTTGGCTTTTGAAGTGCCTGAGATTAAAAGGCTGGCTGTTGCGCGACACAGGACACTCCATATATGCCGGCTCGAAGAACTCCGGAGACATCTGTGTGACGGCGATGAATTTTCCCCATTCGGCCGCCATAGGAGCGTTAGGCATCTCTGGAGGACTGACATGGCGGAAAGACGGGTCGGTGATGTTCAAGCAGTTCTGAGCGATCCCGAGGTTCTCGTTGAAGAATCCTTCGGCATCCTTACGGTAAAGGGCGAGGTCGTCTACGTAGAATTTCGGTATCAGCTCGGCCTCGGGGGTGTCCACACCGCTCTTGCTCGTACCCACCACCATGAGCATGAACGGATAGACCATCGTCAGCGAGCCTAGTATCAGGACAGCATATATCCCGTATATCAACGCCCTTGTCTGCCAGGACCTGCGACCGATTGTTGAGATTATAGCCATTATATTTTTTCTTATCTGTGAATATGCGGCTAATTCTTATTGCCAGCGGCACGGAACTCGACTTTCGAGAGCATCCGCAACTGGTTGACAGTGAATCCGATCATCATGAAGCCTAGTATCCATGCCATCGCCGTCGCGGGGCCGAAACGCAAATACGTGAAGGCCTCGTACCAGATATGAAGCCCGGCGACCTCTGTGTTGGCGCCGCCTCCCGTCATCGCGAGTATCGTCCCGGTAGCACCGTACCACGAGGCGATGAAAACCCCTACAAAATTGATTATTATGAGCATCTTCAAGTTCGGGAAGATCACGAACATTATCTTGTCTATGAAAGTCGCGCCGTCAATGTCCGCGGCCTCGTAGTAGTCGTCCGGGATGCCCTTTAGCGCCGCAAGATAGATCAGGCATCCGGGTCCCATCCCGGCCCAGGCCATAGGGATCACGCACGACATCATCGCGGTCCTGGAGTCCCCGAGCCATCGGTATGGCTCCGGGAGGCGATCGAGCAATCTCAATGGGGCACTCACGAGGTCGGCAAATCCCCCGACTCCTCCTGGGAACAATATTGCCCACACCGGAGAGCAGCAGAGCATCAGGAGAGCTGCTCCGACAA
>CAZANS010000134.1:0-6463 GCA_964486565.1 uncultured Victivallales bacterium | reverse complement strand
ATAAAAATTAGTTGCAATTGGCGGTTTTGCGAAAAAAAACAAAAAAAGTTAGAAAAGCGCTTGAATTTGTTGTTGTCGGGAGTAAGTTGTATTCAAGAGGATTGGGACTGTAGGATTTTTGAGTTGGGTTACACGTCAATAAGGAGGAGAGAGAGATGAGTGAAGAACACGAAGATCATGAGATGGAAACTGAGGGACGTCTTGACGGTGTCCCGACTTACGAGGAGATAATGGCGGCCAAGCGGCTGACCTTCCAGGACATAAAGGATCACATATCCGGGCCTATGGTCTCGATAGTTTTCCACGTAATCGGCCTGGCCTTTCTGAGCACGATAATTGTGTTCAAGGCTCCTGACGAGGGCAAGGATATTGAGGTTAGGGAAGTTCAGGTTGACGTGAAGGAGATAGAGGAGATTCCCGAGCCTCCCGAGCCGGAGCAGGTCGAGGTAGAGGTCGAAGTCGAGATCGAGCGGCCGGACGTAACGCTGGACGATACAAGCGTGGTGGTCGAGGATGTGGCTGTTGACGCGCCCGCTGCGGATGTGGTTATCCCGAACATATTGAGTGTAAAGCCCACTAACTCGGCGTTGGTCATGCCTGCGCTGTTCGGCATGAGGTCGGGCTCAGGGCGCCAGGCTGCACTGAAGCGCCACGGCGGCACCAACGCTACTGAGAGGGCTGTTTTAAGGGGGTTGCGCTGGCTGAAGGAAAATCAGAATGCGGACGGTTCATGGGGGCTTCACAGGCAGAATGATGGTATACCGGCTTTCACTTCCCTTGCATTGATGGCGTTCCTGGCCCATGGCGAGACCCCCAGTTCGGTGGAGTTCGGCCCGACCGTACTCAAGGCCATAAGGAAGCTCGTTGATTTTGTCGGTCCCGATGCCAGCAGGGTTCCCGGCGGCTACACGCACGGGATAGTCATGTACGGTCTTGCGGAAGCCTATGCTGTCACCCAGATACCTATGCTGGAGAATGTCGTCAACATGGGTATCGCCCGGATAATCACCGGCATGAACGCCAAGGGCAGCTTCAACTACAGCTACGACAACGCCGAGCAGCGCTCCGACCTCTCTGTAGCGGGGTGGAACTACCAGGCTCTGAAGGCGGCATTCGCGGCCGGCTCCACTGCGCCGGGTCTCGAGGCTGCCATTGACAAGGCTATAAACCCTGGGTTGAAGACGACACATTGCTCCCCCGGCAAAAATGGCTTCTCCTATGGCGAAGCCGGTGGACCGAGTGGGACGATGACCGCTGCTGGTACCCTTTGTCTCCAGCTTCTTGGCGACGGCAAGTCTGTCGAGGCCAAGGGCGGGTTGGCCACTCTTGAAAGCCCTGCACATTTCTGGATTGACTGGAGGGGCCAAGATGGCAACATACCGGGTTGGTCCATGTATCAGTGGTATTACCAGACGCAGGCGATATTCCAGGGCCACGAAGGCACAGGCTCCACTTGGAAGAGTTGGAACAAGGATTTCAGCCGCGAGCTTATACGCAGGCAGAAGTCTGACGGCAGGTGGGAGACTCCCTCCTACGAGTTCGGGGAGAAGGGCGGACACGGCGAATCGATGTTCGAAGGAATAGACCAGCCGGTATATGCGACCTCGCTAGCCTGTCTGATGCTTACGGTATACTACCGTTATCTGCCTACATTCCAGGTCGCTCAGGCCAGACCCGCTGCAGCAGTCGGCGAAGCGGACGCTGCCAAAGATGAAGATCTGGGGCTCAAACTGGAATAGGAAAAACTGACAGACGTATCCTTAATGCAACCGGCGGCATCTGAAGAGTATGCCGCCGGCTTTATGTTTTAGTATTTCTAACCCTGACACCGTGCGTGGACGGTGGGTCCGCTTCCCTCTCTCTTCCGTCCTCAGTCGAATGTCTACCCGCCTCAGACAGATCTGTCAAGTCCGGTTTGTCAGTCTGAAATCACAGCCAGCCATTGACAATTGCCTCTGTCGCGGTATTATTCTTTCTTAGCTGATTTCAAAACTTGGATATTCTATGCGCAAGGCGGTATTTCTGGACAGGGACAACACTTTGATCGAGGATGTCCCTTATCTTTCGGATCCTTCCGGTGTGAGAATCCTCACCGGCGCGGCCGAGGCACTCTGCGAATTTCGCAACGCCGGCTTTATGCTTGTGTTGGTGACGAACCAGTCCGGCATAGGCAGGGGGATGTACAGCGATGAGGATATGCATGCTGTGAACGACAGGATGAGGGAATTGTTCGCTGACGAGGGGGTTTCATTCGACGGCGTTTACTACTGTCCTCATGCCCCCGAGCAGCCGTGTGCCTGTAGGAAGCCACTGCCGGGGATGCTTTTCGAGGCGGCATCCGAGCTTGGCATAGACCTGTCGGCATCGGTGATGATAGGCGACAAGCTTTCCGATGTCGAGGCGGGGGCGGCAGCAGGATGCTGTATAAACGTGCTTCTGCTGCATGGCAGGGGAGAGTCTTTCTACGCGGGGCATGTGGCGGGGGAGGGGTTCTTTGTTGCCGAGGGTTTGTTGTCTGCCGTCCGGCTTGTGATCGAGTATGCAGGGGATGTTGATTCGCGGACGGGCTGATTCCGATAATATTAATACATTAATACAGGAGATTTAAATGAAGACTTGTCCGAACGAGAATATGGCCATCGAGACCGATTCAGAGTTTGTTGACCGCATGGTAGGCGAGATCGTATCCACATATCAGGACTCGCAGGGTATAAACCATCTCGAGGGATTTAACCTTCCCAGTGAGACTGAGGTGATCGAGATACTGAAGGATATTCTCGAGATGATCTTCCCGGGCTATGCCGGCAGGAAGGTGTTGAGAATGAAAAGCGTAAATTATTATGTCGGCGAGACGCTCAGCAAGATATACCCCCCCTTGTTCGGCCAGATCATGCGCTCGTACCGCTACAACTGCGCGATGAAAAAATGCGACGACTGCGACGTGCCGGAGATGGCGAGGGTGGCAACTGTCGCTCTGATCGGTGGCATCCCGGAAATCCGTTCAGTCATGAAGCTCGATGTCCAGGCCGCCTATGACGGCGACCCGGCGGCGGCAAGTCTAGACGAGATCATACTGAGCTATCCAGGGATAAGGGCGATAACCATACAGAGGATCGCACATGTGCTTTACCTGCACAAGGTGCCTCTTATCCCGAGGATGCTTGGCGAGTACGCCCATACGATCACTGGGATAGACATCCATCCCGGGGCGCGGCTGGGAAAGGGGGTCTTCATAGACCACGGCACTGGAGTGGTGATAGGCGAGACGGCGGATATCGGCGACAATGTGAAGATATACCAGGGCGTGACGCTTGGTGCGCTTAGTTTCCCAAAGGATGCCTGCGGCAAGATAATCAAGGGCGCGAAGCGACACCCGACGATAGAGGCTGACGTTACTATATATTCCGGGGCGACTATCTTGGGCGACATTGTGATAGGGCGCGGTTCAGTGATAGGCGGCAACGTCTGGCTGACAAGCGAGCTTGCGCCGGGAAGCAAGGTCACAATAGCCCCGCCGTCCCTCACGATCAAACCGGGAAAGGGGAAATAATCCCGCCCGACGTTCCCACAGGATGACAGAGCCGATTTCAAAATTCCCCGTGGCCGCGCGGAGTTTTGAAATCGGCTCGACAGTGATTTTTTTGTTGCAGCGCGAGTTTATCTGTTTGAAAATTATCTGAGACGTGATACTTTACGAAAATTTAGGCATGTCGCATGGCGCGTTTTATGTTCGGAATTGGAGTTTTGCTTATGATCAGAAGAACCTTTTTCCCTTTCCTGTTGGTCTTTGTCCTAGGTCTGCAGTGGTCTGTTCCTGCCGATGCCGCGGGGGCGAATCCTGCCGCTGTCTCGCACACTGGGTTTGTTGACGCCGGAATCCCCGGTGTCCCGGGCATACCGGAACTGCTGGAGATAAACGATCCACTCCAGGGAATGAACCGCGCCGTGTTCGAGTTCAACGATGTCGTCGTCATGTATGTCATAAGGCCTGTGTCGCTTGTCTACAACGGGATTATTCCACTGTATCTGCGTGAGAGGCTGGGGAATATTGACGACAACATACAGATGCCTCGCAAGGTCCTCAGCAATCTTTTCAGGGCTCGATGGGAGCCAGCGGGGATAGAGTTCTGCCGCTTCCTCATAAACACTACCGTGGGGATCGCAGGGGCATACGATCCGGCGGCCGACTGGTGGGGGATAAAATCCTATGACAGCAGCTTTGCCGCGGCCTTCGCCGAATGGGGTATACCTCCCGGGATAATTCTGTTCATCCCGATATACGGCGGGATAGTATCAACCGACATATTCGGGAAGATCCTGGATCTGGCCGCCGACCCGCTGTTCTGGGTCTCCCTTTTCGTGCTTCCGTTCCCGATCGGGATGTCTATCAGCGGAGGGTTCACACTGAACAGCATCTCGATGTCGCTGGACGAGTACATCATGATGCGCGATGCCTATATGGATCCATATATTGCCCTGCGCAACTATATATACGTCAGGAGGATATATGAATTTTTTCACTAGATTACTCTTGCTGTTTCTGGCGCTGTCCCCGGCTGTTCTTTCTGGCTCCGGGCAGAATTTCGAGCTGATAGGTGATTACTCGGACAAAGGCTCATATTTGAACACCTTGCGAACCGGGCTTTTTTTTGTCAGGGAGGATCCGAGCGTATGGGAGAGGCTGTTGCCTTTGTACAGGAATTTCTATGACTGTCGCAGCAAAGGCAGCGTTCAGGTCATTCCGGAAAGGCCGGCGCTGAAGTACAACATGTGGATGCAGAAAGAGCCTGCCGACATTGTCGTCGTGCTTCCGGGCACCGGGGGCAGCTATGTTGATCTTGCCCCCACGGCATTCTCTCACATGTTCTATTCTGAGGGGTATTCGGCGGTGGTCATAAGCAGCGCGTTCAATTGGCAGTTCATGCAGGCCGCCGGAACGATTGTGACTCCCGGATACACTCCAGCGGACGCGGAGGACGTGAAAAATGCCGTGACCCTCCTGCTGGCCCACCTCGAGAAGGAATGGCCTGGGAGGATAAAGCGTAAAGTGCTGCTCGGCAGCTCCATGGGAGCATTGCATGCCGTTCATGTGGCCGACATTGACAAGGGTGGCGAGAAGCTTTTCGACCGCTATGTTGCGATAAATCCGCCCGTGGACATGCTTTATGCCATGGGCAAGCTCGACGATTACTACGCGATCGGCGCGGCGTGGAAGAAGGAGGATATACAGCCGAGGATGAGGCACTGTGTTGTCTCTTATTTCGACATTCTGAAGGGCAGTTCCGATGATGCTGACCCGCTTGGCGCTGGCATTGAGCGGCGCAGGGACATAAGGATGTCCGGCGGCAAGCTCCCGGATCAGGTTGACATGGGCGACGAGGATGCCAAGTTCCTTATCGGCTTGAGTTTCCATCTCAACCTGATGGAGACGCTGTATTGCATACACAAGTTTCACGACACCAATTATTTTCGTTCGGAGAAGGCGTTTTTTGACCAGAGGGGCATCTATTCCGAGCTGGACAGGATCACATTCCGTTCCTATGTTGACAACATGCTTCTGAAGGAGTTTGCCAAGCGAGTTTCGGGAGCCGAATCCGCCGAGGCGATGTCGTCCAAGGCAGGGTTGGTGGCGGTCGAGAAGACGCTCAGAGATGACCTCCGTGTGGGCGTGGTGCACAATGCCGACGACTTTATCCTCCGGGAGGGTGATGTGGGTTGGCTTAGGGAGAGACTGGGGGCAAGGGCCAGGATTTTCGCCCATGGCGGGCACCTGGGCAACCTTTACACGGAAGAGGTTCGCAAGGCGATCCTGGATCTCGCGTCAGAGAAATGATGAGCCTCTTGTTACTTTCGGCCCGGAAAGCACTTGCCTCATATCTTGCGGTGTGTGGTGGCGAACGTGTACTTCTGCTTTCTGACATCTCGACTTCTGAGATCGCGGATTCCTTTATCTCTGCTGCCGGCGAGTTGTCGCTTGAGATCACTGGTGTGGAGTTGCCTCCCACCGGGGGGCACGGCAAGGAGCCTCCGGGATACATCGCCCAAATGATGAAGACCTTCGATGTTGTCATCGCCCCGACAATGTATTCCATCACCCACACCGACGCAGTCAGGAATGCTATTGCAAACGGGGCGAGGGTGGCGACGTTGCCCGCGATTGACACGCGCACATTCATCAACGGTCTTGCTGCCGACCCTTGTGAGCTTGATGCCGCCGGGCGCCGCTGGGTGGAAAAACTCACTGGCAAGAGAAGTGTAAGGGTGCTTGCCCCAGGCGGCACGGATATTGAGTTCAATGTGGGCATGCATTCCCCGATGAACGACAACGGCAGGATAGACCGTCCGGGGATTTTCGGCAACCTGCCGGCCGGTGAGGCATTTATAGCACCTGACGAGTTCTCCGCCAACGGGCTTCTTGTAATTGACGGCACTATAGGAGGGCAACGCGGCCCGGATCTGACAT
>CAZANS010000133.1:0-6494 GCA_964486565.1 uncultured Victivallales bacterium | reverse complement strand
CATGGACTCCCGAGTCGGTTGGGGACTTTGTCGCAGGGCCGAGCCACGTTTTGCCTACAGGTGGGACAGCCAGATTCTTTGCCGGACTGACTACCAGTCAGTTCTTCAGAAGGATAAGCACTGTGAAGTATAGCCGCGACGCGCTCCGCAGGGAGGAACCAAACATCGCAAGTTTCGCAAATATGGAGGGGCTGCAGGCTCATGGACGAAGCGCGGAGATAAGAGTAAAAAATATAGAGTGTCATAATTGTCGTTAGAATTTCGAATGCCGTGCATTCGAACAACCACAGGAGATGTAGGATGTCGAAGTTGAGTGTCATTTCCAATGTCGTCAAGGCCATCGTGCTGGTAGCAGCCTGCATCGCCGGGTATTTCTTCTATCAGGGCTATTCGGAAAGCCAGAAGAAAATCGAGGAGATGAATGCCGCGGACAGCATCTACAACGATTCAAAATGGGCCGAGGCTGTCGAGGCATACAAGGCCTATATCCAAAAATATCCCGACCGAAGACCGGCAGTGGTGACAAGGCTTTCATCTGCCTTGCAAAACCTTGGGAACCAAAAGTCGATCGAGGCCCTCGCCGTGCCAGCCGCAGAATCCGCAAAAAAACAAGCCCTCTCTCGGGAGGTGATATCTCTGTTCCAGGACGCCGAGTCATTCGCACCTCTGAACGAAATCTCCTACATGATCCTTTGTGACGCTTATATCGAATGCTCGGATTACGCCAAGGCCCGCGAAGTCATATCACGGGCTGCCAGCGCCAACATCTCCCAGGACAGATTCGCCGTGCTGTTGAGAAGAATCGAGCAGTTAGAGAAGTAACTTCCACTACAGCCACTCCTACTCCCCTCTACACCGGTCAGCCGAGCTTGATCTTCAGCAGGTCGGCGAGGGCGAGAATGCCGTCGAGGAATTTGACCTTCGAGCCCTCAACGTCATGCCATTGTTCCAGCGGGCACTCGTAGACGGCCAACGTGATATCCTCCCCCCTTGCGGCAAGGAGCGTCTTATATCTTGAGAGTATCTCGACATCGAAGACCCACTTGGTCTTGAATGGCTGAGCGAACACGCCTTTCAGGTCGGCGTTGTTGCGGAAAAGCTTCGCACCGCACTGGGTGTCGTACACAGGCAGCTCCAGGACCATGCTTATCAGCGTGGCGAAAACCCTGCCGAGATAGTGCCTTGAGGCGTGTCTTTTGATGTCGGCACCAAGCCTCTGGATGCGGCATCCGGTGACAATGTCGAACTTTGGATGCACATCCAAGAAAGCACTGAATTCGGGGATTATCTGCAAAGGTGTGGCTAGATCGGCATCCCAGAATCCGACATAGTCGTATTCAGCCTTGACGGCGACTTTGAAGCCCGAGTAGACGGCGAATGCCTTTCCCCTGTTTGCCTGTAGGTCAACGACATGCCCCCTGTCGGATTTGGCGGCCATTGCATTCAGCAGCTCCGGAGTGTTGTCGCGGCTGCCGTCGTTGACAAAGTACAAGTCAACCCCGGGATTGTCGGAGAGGAATTCGAGAAAATCTTTCTCGCGCAGCCTTACACCCTCATTGTAGCAGGGTATCACTATCGCTGTTCTGCTCATCTGCAGGAATCCATCATTAAATAGTCTAATTATCTTTGTCCGGGCTGGCTGGGCCGTGCCATACACTTATATCTGCTGCTGCGACCTGCTCCCCGCGCGAACAGACCACACCCCTTAAAGAGGAGAGTGGCTCTATCTCGGCGACACATTCAAGGCTTACCTCAAGAGTGTCTCCAATCCTGGCTTCGCCGGTTATTTCAAATCCCCTTACCCCAACCAGAAATGCCTTCTCCTCTTGCACGCATGTCCCTTTCCTTTTCTGGTTGTAGCCTTGCTGCGCCGCGGCGGATTGAGCGATTGCCTCGAGGAAGGCCTCGGGGAGAATCACACCGTCGCCATCAGCGAACATACGCCCGGGATCATCAATCCTGCACTCAACCACCGAGCTTTTGTTGTCGTCGTCGCAGAAAAGAATCCTGCGTGCCATAAGGAAGGGTTCGCCGTGTGGCATCAGGCTGGCAGCGTCTGCTGGGAGGGCAGGCATGGCACTACCAGGTCCGCTGCCTGTGCTTATTGAACTCCACCCATCCCCATCCCAGAAGCCGGCCGTCATCGAAGAAGACAGGGGTGCACTCGTCATGGGTTATGCGTCCGTCGGACCATTTGACCTGGGTGAAGTAGTGCCAGACATTATCCTCGTGGTATACCTCGTTGGTCAGAGGCTCGCCCATGATGTCCATCACCTCCTGCTTTGTCATGCCGACGCTCAGGCGCGAGAGATTCTCAAGGTTCATGGAAATCATCTCGTGGTTGGCGCATGAAATAGCCAGAAGAAGGATCGCGGAAGTTAAAAAAAAGTTTCTCATTCTCATCTCAGTCCTCACTTGCGGAAAGCGAATCCAAGAATATCTCCATGTTGGAGGATATCCTGAACACAGTCCTGTAGAAGTCCAGAAAGATTCTGAACATAAGATAAACCAGATATGTCATCATTGGAGCGGAAGCGACAATCGCCACTGACAGGCATAAATGTGAGAACACCATGATATTTGCCGGCTGGCCCGCGCCGAAGGTGTCGAACATGATATACAGCAGGCATACGCTCATCACCGGTACGGCGGCGAGAAGTATCCCCGAGAGGAGAATCGAAACCCTGATGACGAACCCGATAAGTGAAAGGGCAGTCTCCCCTACGGAGGCGGAGGCCTGCGAGATTCTCGTGTTGAGGACTTCAGGGCTGATGAAAAGCAACGCGGCATGCGCGGTGCCTATGGCCGGGATCGCGTAGGCAACCACAAGCGCAAAACTCCGGTGTCGGATGCCTATATAGCCCCCAAGAAGAAGCAGTGCGAAGGTCGCGGCCGCGCTTATCAGCCCGAATGCGAGGTGCATCTCCTTTGTGTAGAAAACGATTTCAGAGCTCCTGATAAGCTCGCGGCCTGTTCCAGAGAACTTCGATGCCAGATAACAGAGGCAGAATGAGAGCGCCAGCCCTACGAGGCCGAAGACAAAATATATCGCGTCGTTCATCTTTGATGTCAGTATTATACTGTGTGCAAGCGCGAGCACCCCGAATATCAGTATGAAGATGCCGCCAATCTGCGAGAGGGTTCTACAATACTCATCGAAAGAAGGGGTGCTTTTTATAGAGAAGTAGTCAAGCAGCGAGTCAATATAGCTTTCGAGAAAGGGTTTCTTTCTGCTTTTGAAATCGTCCGTGTCGAGTTTGGCGACATTGGAAATGTTGGCGGCCTGAAAGGATGCGGCCAGCTTCTCTCTCCATACGGTGGTCTCGCGGGACGCTGGTTGATCGAGCATGGCTTCGGCGGCCTTGTGAGCGCCATTGTTTTCGGCCTTGCTCTCCGACTCAGCGGCGAGGTTTTTCTCGATAGCCTCAAGGATTTCCTTGGGTAGCTCTGGGATGTCCACTGGCTCGCCGCAGGCTGGGCATACCATGCCCTGGTTGATCTGGTCAGGATCAACGCAGATGGCGGTTCCGCAGTCCTTGCATGTGAATTCCATTCCGACTTCCTTATTGCAAATCCATATCCAAAACAGCACCTCAAAGTTGCAGACTATACCCATTGGCGCGGGTTTTTCAAGCAGCAAAACGGTTTTAATCTCAACTGGGTCTAATTCCCCGACCGGGTTGGCTTGATGTGTTTTGAGAGCCAGTAACGAAACGTTGTCGGCTCCCGGGAAGGAGGCAGATGGCACAGCTTCCCTGTAGGTTCAGATATCCTTTTATTTTAAGCTCAACATAAAAGGATATCTGAGCCAGCTAGTCGGGGTATCCGAATTTCTCGACGACGAAGTCTATGTCCTTGTCGCCGCGCCCGCTCAGGTTCACAAGAATGTTCTTGCCAGTCTTCCCCTCGGCAAGCTTCGACGCATAGGCCGTGGCATGTGCGCTCTCAAGGGCGGGTATGATGCCCTCGAGCCTCGAAAGCACGAAGAAGGAGTCTATCGCCTCCTCGTCGGTGGCGGTGCCGACGACGGTCCTGCTGATTTCTGCGAGATACGCATGCTCCGGGCCGATCGAGGGATAGTCCAGGCCGCTGGCAACTGAATAAACCGGGGCCGGCTCGCCGGTCTCTGTTTGAAGCATGATGGACTTGAAGCCGTGAAGAACCCCTTCGGTGCCGAAGGACAGACTGGCAGCATGCTCACCTAGCTTGGTACCCTTGCCCAGTGGCTCTACTGCATGCAGCTCGACCTCCTGGTCCACCAGGAATGCAGAGAATATGCCTATGGCATTGCTTCCCCCTCCGACGCAGGCGACCACGTAGTCCGGGAGCCTGCCGACCATCTCAAGGAACTGGCCGCGGGCCTCCGTGCCGACAACCGACTGGAAATCCCTCACCATCATAGGGAAAGGATGTGGCCCAACAACCGAGCCGATGCAGTAGATCGAGTTCTCAGGGTCGGCAAGATAGGCCTGGAATGCAGAGTCCACAGCCTCCTTCAGGGTCTTGAGCCCGTGCGACACTGGCACAACCTTGCAGCCGAGGATTTTCATCCTCACCACATTCGGCTTCTCCTTGACTATGTCCACCTCGCCCATGTGTATCTCGCACTCCAGGCCGAAATATGCCGCCGCCGTCGCCAATGCCACGCCATGCTGTCCGGCACCGGTCTCGGCAATCAGCTTCTTCTTGCCCAGGTGCTTTGCCAGAAGTGCCTGGGCCATGCAGTGGTTGAGCTTGTGGGCACCGGTATGGTTCAGGTCCTCGCGCTTAAGATAGATCTGTGCGCCGCCGACCTTGGCGGATAGGTTTCTGGCGAGGCTGATGGGTGTCGGGCGCCCCTGGAAGTGCTTCCGGATCGCCGTAAGCTCCTCCTGGAAGTCCGCCGACCCGGAGATCCTCTCGTAAAGCTCGGATATCTGCCTGAAGTGCTCGACAAGCTCGGGCGGGAGAAAAGCACCACCGTATTTGCCGAAGTACCCATCATTGTCGGGATGTGTCTGAAGATAGTCTCTCTCAATCATCGTCTTCTCCATGATTAACGTCCAAAGCATATTCATTGACCTTCCGGTGAAGCGTCCTGCGGCTGATCCCGAGAAGCTTCGCCGCCTGGGACTTGTTCTCGCCGGAAGCCTTGAGAGCCCTGGCTATCAAAGCCTTCTCGTTCTCCTCAAGGTTCAATGTCGCCGGCTGCGAAATGCCGCTCAGACCCGCCGGCGCAACCTTGTCCCTGATGAAGGAAGGGATATTGGATACCTGAAGAATACGCGAGCTGCTCAATACTACCATCCGCTCGACACAATTGCGAAGTTCGCGCACATTCCCCGGCCAGGCATAGCTGCAAAGCATGTTCATCGCCTCGTCGGTTATCCCGGAGACGCTCCTCCCGGAATCTGCCGAGAACTCCTTTATGAAATGCTGCGCCATCGCCGGTATGTCCTCCGGACGCTCCCGCAAAGAAGGCATCCGTATCGCTATAACATAAAGCCTGAAAAAAAGATCCTCCCTGAAAGAACCCTCCTCAACCATCTTCCTGAGATCCCGGTTGGTCGCCGCAAGTATCCTCGCCGAAGTCCCGATAGACTCCGTCCCGCCTATCCTCTCGAACTGCCTCGTCTCGAGAACCCTGAGAAGCTTCACCTGCGTCGACTGGTCTATGTCGCCTATCTCATCGAGGAAGAGCGTGCCGCAGTCGGCCAGCTCAAAACGGCCCTTCTTCCTTTCGCCAGCACCGGTGAACGCCCCTTTCTCGTGCCCGAAAAGCTCGCTCTCGAGCAATGTCGGGGGCAAGGCAGCGCAATGTACCGGGATGAAAGGCCCCTCCCTCCCGGACTGCTGGTGTATAGCCTGCGCCACCAGCTCCTTGCCCGTGCCGCTCTCACCCGTTATCAACACTGTCGTCTTTGTCTGGGCGACCTGCTTAACCGTCTCGATCACCTCATGCGTCGGGCCGGAGTTGCCGATGATGCTCTCCAGGCCAAATTTCTGTGAAAGCCGTTGCTTGAGCTGCCTGTTCTCCTCGCGCAGCATCCTGGCCTCCACCGCGCGCTTGTCCGTCAGCTCGAGCTGGTCAAGATTGACAGGCTTTGGGATGAAGTCAAACGCCCCCGCACGCATCGCACCGACCGCAGACTCTATCGAGCCGTAGGCTGTCAGTATGATGCAGGTCGGCGCAGGGTTCTTCTTCAACCCCTCTGAAAGCACCTCCAAACCGTCATTCCCCGGCATCTTCAAGTCCGATAGCACGATGTCGTAGTTGTGCTTCTTCAAAAGGTTGATGCCCCGGAAGCCGTCCTCTGCCACGACAACATCGTATTCAGGCGACAAAAGTTTTGCAAGCCCTTCCCTCGTGTTGCGCTCGTCCTCCACTATCAATATACTGGTTCTCTTCCTGCTCATACTCTTTTTTGTCATGACTAAAAATTCAACTCGTTTTATGTTTGGGCACCAGGACAGCCTTTTCACGGCGGCTCAGGTGTTGGATCCCTTCGTTGTCC
>CAZANS010000132.1:0-6513 GCA_964486565.1 uncultured Victivallales bacterium | reverse complement strand
TGAAAAGTGACCCCTGCTATGCGCGGATGAGAAACTTTTCAGGCCTCATGTTCGGTGCGCGAGATGATCTCATCCTGCAGATCGGACCACAGCGAAGAAAACTGCGCGCAATAACCTGCCACCCTCACCATGAGGTCAGGATATTTTTCCGGACAAGCGCGGGCATCTTGGAGCATTTTTCGGTCAACGAGGTTAAACTGGAATTGCTGACCGCCTGACAGGAAGTGCGCCTCAATGAGCATGGCCACTTTTTCAATACCCTCCGCGGAAGAGAGCAGGCACGGATTGAGTTTTACATTCAAAGTAGATGCCGTGGGAAGCTGGGAATGTGGTAGTTTGGCTACCGAGTTCAACAGGGATGTAACCCCGTGCCGGTCACGCCCCTGGGCGGCACCCATACTGTCGGCAATCGGCTCCCCGGCCTTGCGGCCGTCGGGCGTTGCGCCGGTCATTCGGCCGAATTCAATATGCATATTTTCTCCGCCCGCAGTGGTGCCGAGAATATATTCTCCACCACGAAAAGGCGCATGTTGTTTCAGAAACTTTCCAAACCGCGCTATTTGCTCAGACGCCAGATTATCTATCGTTTGCTCATCGTTGCCGTATTTCGGGAGACGATGGATTATTTTCATCCGCAGATTTTCATTGCCCGCCCAATCTTCAGCAAGAACACGCGCGAATTCGGAGAGAGACAGCTCCTGCCGCTCAAATACCAGGTGCCGAATGGCCATTAATGAATCTGCTACATTGGCAATGCCGATGAGGTTAAAATTGCAGAAGTTATACCGTGCCCCACCCTGGTAATAACCCTTTCCCTGGGCAATGCAATCCGCCACCACGAGAGAAGCATGCAGTCCATTGCCCGGTTCCTGTGCCGCTCGTTGGTCGCGTGCCACGGCGTATACATGAGCCATTTCGGCAACGCGCTGCATGGCACCGTCAAAACTTGCAAGCAGCCCATCAAATGTCCGCATGGATTCCAGCGACACGCCTTTGTGCAGCGTTGACTCTAGACCGAGCGCCATACGAAGTGTTTTCGGGAAATTGATGAAGCCCTCGACAGAGCCCATCTGCGCTTTGCCGGTGATGACAACTTCATGACAGCCGGAGAGCGAAAAGTCACGGGCATCTTCCGGTTTAATGCCGATGCTTGTAAGTGCCGGGATGATCACTTCATCATTGCACAGGTCGGGATTACCGGTCCCTGCTTTCAGTACCCGCACGGCATTGGCAAGGCGCTCACGCGGCATTTCCTTGTTCCACCGCAAACCAATTTGCGGCCTTTGCAAGCGTAGTTCAGCGGTTACTTCCATGCAAAGATCTGTTAATTCGTTTGATGCATCATGCCCGTCAGGGGTGGTTCCACCCAGCGTGATATGGTGGAGAGCGCTTACGGCATTGCCCGCGCCCTGATACTCGAAGTACTTGATCCATAGCGCTGAAATCAGCTCTTTGGCAAACTCCCGTGAGATACGCCCAGCGGCGATATCACGCTGGAAATAAGGGTATAAGTATTGATCCACACGTCCCGGCGCATCGGGAAGATAGAGAAACGCGAACCAGGCACATTGACACGCTTCCCAGAAATTGCGGGGCGGATGTTCCACCACGCGTCGGCAATGTTCCGCTATGGCGCTCAGTTCCCGAGCCCGGCCGGCATCGCCGCATTGCTGTGCCTGCGATTCGGCGGCTTCAGCATGACGCCGGCAAAATGCAATATATTCTTCAGCCACAGTTTTCAAGGCCTTCCAGAATTCACGTTTTTCCACGGTGGCATCCGTATCCGCTACCGGAAGCTGGAGCTGTTTATCAATGCGTTCGATCAGACCGCGAAACCCGATGCGAAAAATGATTTCATAGTCTATCGTGGTATGGTTCCCGGCAGGAGAAAGCATTCCTTCCCGGAAAAATGCGGCCAACGATTCTTCCATCGGAAATTGCGGAGTAAAAGATTGGCGATCGAACGAAACCGCTTTCGGCCGGGCTTCTCCATACCGGATGCAGGGATTCCCGCCTGCGAGCAGATCGTCTGCTCCCAATATGATCGTTTGCTCTACCATGGTCTGTTCGGTCCATGGCACCACGTAACTGCGCCGGGCACGTTCGATAAGTCTCTGGATTCGACAGTTCATGACAACTTTTACCGCATGGTTTCCTTTTCAATTTTGGCGAGTTCAATCAGAGATTGCTTGAGAAATGACGCGAGTTCCGGGTCGAGTCCTTCCGTGTGGGCGGCGCCAAGCCACTGGTCCACGGCCATTTTAGCTTTGTGTTCAGAGATCAGCATTCCGCCCATTGCCAGGACGTTGGTGTTGTTGATGATCTTGCACATGCGGGCGGTGTATTCTGATTCCACCACGGCCGCATAAATGCCCTTGAATTTGTTTGCCACCAGTGCCACTCCCATGCCTGTGCCGCAGAACAGAATGCCACAATCGGCTTCTCCACTCTGAATGGCACGGGCGACTTCCATTGCCACGTCATAATAGTTCCGCTTGGGTCCATTGCGGAATGTCCCCACGTCCGTGACAGGCATGTCTTTTGCTTCCAGATGTGTTTTAATAGCTTCCTTCAAATCCAGCCCCCAGGGATCAGCGCCAACGATAACTTTGTTCATAGATACTCCTTTTCTTTGATTACGGAGAAAACATTTCTTTAATGGTGAAAAGCTATCAGGAAAAAGAGTTGTGGTCAAGGTGAGGCAAAAAGATGAATCACGCTGAAAACGTGTCTTCTGGTCGCGACTCACGTAGCCTTAGCGTGCATTATTCATGAAGTTTCGTGACGAGAGTGTTTAGGTTGCAACAGATCAAGGGCTTGGAGAAGGGATCCGGATGAGGGCGTGTCGAGACACGTCGAAATCGGGTTCCGAGGCAAGTCCTTGAGGTGGTGTAAGATACACGCTCTTCATGAATAATGCGCGTTAGTCACATCTTTCCGCCTTTCGCGCGGAAACCCCGCGCACACGACACTGTCCGGAAGCATTCTCCAGCAGCAGCGCCGGAACCTTGACTTCTCTCGTGCCCAGGGTTTCGCCGCACTCCGCGCAACGGTACGCGTGGATCTCGCCGCCCGGCAACACAAGCAACAGCCGCTCCCGCACGGGCTGCGAGAGCCGGCGAAGTCCGAAACTTTCACGGCGTCGTCGACACGCCCCGCCAAATCACATTGTGATTTTATGGATGGCTGAACGCCGGCTGAAGGAAAACCCGCCTCGAAGCGCAGGTACGCTTCTCTGTTCACCGTGTATTCGAACTCGGTGCCGGCTGCCTCGGCCAGGCGTTTGCCGCCGGGGCCGATGAACGCGCCATCGGCCGGGCCGTCGAGTTCCACCCGCATGCGGTTCCCGTCGATCCGGAACTCGCGAAGAAGAAGGCCCGTGGTGGCATAGCACCGGCCGGCACGGACAGACGCCACGATTCCCGCGGCGGTCAGTTCCTCGACCTGCACCATGTTCCAGGCATTGCCGAAATCGTCGGGATCGTGGAAGTCGTCGTTGGCATATCCCCAGAGCCGGTGGCCGGCGGTAAGCAGCTCATCCCACAAGCCCGTGCCCAGAGGCTGCCGCCCCCGGGCCCGCAATCGTTCGGTGCCGTAGTGTCCATTGTAGACCTCGATGCCGTCCGGCCATTTGCCCAGGGCGGCGAGCTTTTCGTATATCCAGTAGGGATCACCGGCGGGGAAGGCCTGCGGATGACAGACTACCGTGATGATGTCGGGACCGGCGAGTTTCAGCGCTTCTTCCAGCGGCAATTCGTGCAGCGGCGGCACGTGTTCGCCGACAAAGACAATATTTTCGCGGGTACTGTGCTCAAAACCTTCCAGGAACACCATGTCCGGATACCGGGCGCGCATTTCCGCAAGATCTGTGACATGATCGTGATCGGTCACGGCCATGAATGACGCCCCGGCCTGATGATACCGGGCGACGCCGTCCGCCAGCGCAACCGAGCCGCAGCCGCTGTGCTCTCGGCAGTGGCTATGCAGACTGCCGCGTACCCACCGGCCTGCGCCCCGCATGCAGGGATGTTCAGGCAATACAGGCATCAGTTGCCTCCGATTTCGTGCGAAAGCTGGCCGCCGCGACCGTCAACGACCACCCGGCCGTTATCGTACACTTCGACAACGGCATACGCGTTACTCTCGGGCCCCGGCCCTAGCGCCATCGCCCTCATGGAAACGTAGGCAACATGATTCTGCACGGCGATGCGGCCTGGATGGTAATGACCCTGGATCACCGCGGCAACGTTCCCGACGCTTTCCAGCACCTTGCGGACCCCGGCGGCATCGCGCACCACGTGCGGATCCAGCTCGCCGTTGTACAACTGGTGGTCAATGTTCTCGTGGCAGAACACAACAGACACCACTCGGCCCGCACGGGCCAGGTCGGCCGCCAGCCATTCAATCTGTCGTTCACCGATCCATGCGTTGTCCCACTGATTGACGCCCGGCGCGAAGTCGCCGCCGTCAGCGTTGAAATTCCCGTCCAATACGACAAAATGAACGCCATTCACATCGAACGAGTAGTACGCCGGCCTGTCGGAGCCGCACAGCCTGAGAAATTCAGCCTTGGTCAACAGGCTGACGTCGTGATTGCCGAGCACCCAGTGCACGGGCCCGCCGAAGCGGGCAACGGCCTCGCACATTCCCCGCACGGATCCGACCTCGGCATCCGGGTCTCCGGAGCCGTCCACAAGATCGCCCATGCACACCGTGCAATCAAGTCGCTCGGCCCGGAAAACGTCCATACAGGCGCAAAGTTTGTCCCGGGAGTCGCGGCAGTAGCGATCGCCGTATACCCTGTCCGCGTAGTGCGTATCGGCAAAAACACCGAAACGCGCCGCGGGTACGCCCGTTGTTCCCGACTCTTTGTGTTCATTCATTGCCGATTCCTTCCTGTTGGACGCAGATGATAGAAGACCGTCGCCTCTTCTGCAAACCTGCACAGAGGTAGTCGCCGGGGTCCGCCTTGCATCGGAATGTGAGCATGCCGTTCTTCAAACAGTCAGCAGGTTCCTCTTCACAGTAACCTCCCTCATTTGGCAACCGCTTCAATCCTGTACACAGCTTCTTGGCCTGGAGCGAGCCACGGCCAATGAACCGTGTCCTGCCCGTCCGTCGCGGCGGCGCCCCCGCCGCCGGCATAGGGCCCGCCTTCGTATTCCCTGCCGTGCCAGTCCCACGAATACAGCCTGGCGCCGGCCGGGAACGTGACGCGGAACTTCTCACTCTCCGTCATGCTGTTGTTGACGAACATCGCGTAGCGTTTACCCTCGAGGTCCGCGAACTCGCCCACAATCATCGGGGCTCCGGATTCGTGCTCGACGTTCTTCACGATATCGCTTGGGCTGAATTTCTCGCCATCACCGTATGCCTTGCCGTAGAACGTGACGCGCGTTGAGGCAATACGGTTGAACAGGTCGCCGTAGCGTTTGTGGAAACTCAACTGAATGCGGCGGAGGTCGTAATACGCGGGAGTCTTGTCCCAGTGCTCGTCCACAGGTGACATCCTGAAGTTGGAGTGCGGCTGGCGCATGTAGTAGAAGAACCACACGATCCCGTTGGCCCCGGCGGCAAGTGAGGTATTGAACTGCCAGCGGAGCTCGTCCTGGTTCGGGCACCTGAACTTGTAATGCCCCACGGACAGCACGGTGTTCCAGAACGGCACGCCGTTCCGAAGCGCGGCCTCGCGGTAGAGTTTCAGGTTGCGGTAGTAATCGTGCCAGCCGGCGTCGCCCGGATCCATGTGGGAGTAGCAGTCGTAGCCGATCATGTCCGCATTGCTCTTCTTCACGTATTCGTCCAGGTATTCCGGCCACGTCTTCGCCCCGGCCCGCTCAAGTAACCAGTCAAAATGCGGCAGGAGGTTGGCGTAGGGATGCAGGTGCGGGGCGATTTCTTTCTGGATGCGACCGCACTCGAAGAAGGTGTCCTTGAAGTCCGCCTCCGGTTCGTCGCCGACGTGGAAACCGAACAGGGCCGGGTGGTCGCCCAGGTCGGCGACCGCGGCTCGTATTCCGGCGGCGTACTCGTCCCTGTTTCCCTTCTTCGCATATCCGCGCGGATCGCACACGATCAGCTTCATGCCGTGCCGGCCGGCCCAGTCCAGGAGTCGGCGGACATGGGCCACCTGGCTCCTGTCCTGCGGATCAAAACCCGGGCTCTGGGTGACGGTGAAGCCCGCGTCCGCCCACGACTTCACCTCGGCCTCGGTCATGTGAATGGCGTGTTCGCCGAGGTTCGTGTAGCTCCAGAAACCGATCGGGTATTTCGTCAGATCAAACGACTTGATTCGCTCCAGCATTGCTTTCATCGCTTTCGCTCCCACTGCTTCACCTCATGCGCGGCCCGGCCGTCCGGCTGTTTCATATGCCGGAGCCCGGCCGCCCAGAACCGCCATCCATGTCTTGTTTCGCCATACAGCCTCGTTGATTACGGCATGCCCTATTCACATTCATCGACTGATAGGACTTTGCTTTTAGCCTCACCAATCACATTACCCACAATTAGCCG
>CAZANS010000131.1:0-6533 GCA_964486565.1 uncultured Victivallales bacterium | reverse complement strand
GTCGCCAGGCGGTAGATGAAGTCACGGGTGTCATTATTTGATGCGTTGTAGAAACCCCACGTCCCATGAGTGGTTGCCTCAGTTCGAGACGCGATGTCGTGGTAGTTTTGAGCGAGAGCGGCGATGCGGTGTACGGCGGACTCTGCGAGGAGTCTTGCCTGGACGACATCCGCGCCTGCCGATGCGGCCTTGCGCTCGGTACGGGCGCTGGCGGCGAACGCGAGTGCCAGCACGAGCAGCATGGAGAGTATGCCCATGGTCATTACCAAGGCTATCCCGCGCTCTTCGCGCATCCCCTTGGTGTCGTCGGACACTGGCGTGTTCTGCTTGTATTTAAACAACTTTCGAACTCCAGAACTTCCGCACTCCAGAACTTCTCTTATGCTTCTCATCTAATTCTCCTGATAAATAATTTTGTTCCAATGATAAATATTTTTGTTCCAAAAATCTTTATTTACAAGCTCTGCCCTCTCTCGCCCATGAAGATCATCTTTGTGAATGTCCTCTCCTGATTTTCCTTTAGAGCGTTGGCGGCATCATTCGCGCTCCCAGCCAAGAAAGCTTTCCACTTTTCCCAGGAGTTCTTGTCAAGCAAAGTAAGCTCCACCATGACTATAAAGGGGAAATTCGTTAAATCTATATCAGCCTGTGGTATTGTCGGGTTTACAACCTTGTTGTTGTAACATGTGAATTTAAGGTCAGTGACGTATGGCACGATCTCAACGAAGTCTTCACGCGTGGAGAAGGCAGTATCAAAGTTTGTATGATAATCAAAATTCCCGCTTTGATTTCCTGTGACGCTACGCTTAAGCCAGTCGTCTTCCAGCTTGTATTGCACCTCGTGAAATGGAGAAGTGGAATCCACCTGTGGCATAGGGGTGGCGGAAATGAAGCCAAGAACATCAGTTGTGCTGTGCCAGAACGGGGTGACATCTTTTTTGTAGTATGCTGCTTGGAGGTCGCGGGTGATCAGGTCCATTGCCACGCGGGCGTTGTCATAGACCATCGCGCGCTGGCTTGAGAGCGACCAGGCCTGCTGCGCCTCCTGGAAGAACTTCATCATTACGCCCATAAGCACCACGAACACGGCCATCGCGGTGATGAGCTCTATCAAGGTGAAAGGTCTGCAATATCTTTTCATTATTTATGCTCCGTTGGACGTTAATCAATAGGTTTGAATATCTCTAGATAACAGTATCTTTTCTCTCTCTGTGCGTAGGGCTTTTCGAGGGGCCAGCTTATCTCCATGTTCAAGGCTGCGACCTGATTGTAGCCGTAGCCGGTGTGATCCCAGGCGGAGGTGTCAGTATTGTACACCGCTATCCTCGGGACGGACTTCCATACCGCGATAACGGCCCGGAAGTCGGTAACCAAGCTGTTCCCAGCCTCGGCGTGGAAAACTCCGGTCTTGTCTGTGGCGTAGACGCTAGTTCCAGGAAGGATAGGATCAGCGTTTGGTGTTGCTCCTCCAGGGAAAACAGCCTTTAGTTCCAGTTCTTCCGAAGCATTGTTAGGCTTTGTTTCTGATATTGACCCGCTGGGGCCGACCCATGCGACCCATGCTGCAGAATTCCTCTGAGCCTGCATGGCCATTAGGTGCAGGAACTGGTCAGCCAGATCAGAGGATACGTTGTCGCCGATGGCGTCTCTTGTTGCGTTGAATCCGATTGGGAGGAGGGCCATCACGCCGACCATGCCCATTGCGATGATTCCGATTGCGAGAGTTATCTCGACGAGTGTGAAGTGTTTTGCCTTCTTGCGCGGTTCTCTTATTGGACTTTCGGTATGGCTTTTCATATTATCTCCTGGGAAGTATTTCTGCTTACTCACCGTAGTTTACCCTTCCGGTGAATTGATTTACGCTTACGAAGACGTTGCCTGCGACGTTTTGGTTAGCGATCAGTGAGCCCGCGAAGGTGCCCTCGCCGACGTAGACTTTTGTAGTTTTGACAGACTGTCCCGTGGGCTTGAAGATTATGCCGGTGAGCTGCACGCTTGCGGAGCCGCCGATGTCGCTGACGTTCACGTTGTTTATTGCATCCACCACGGGGAAGAGGTTGCCGGCCTCGAAGTCGGGGTAGTTGATGTCAACAATTGAAACTCCAGTTGACATGGTGGTCCAGCTTTCGTTTGGGACCCATCTTTTGAAGTTGTAGTTCGCGCCGTCCCTTACGACCTCGCATGCTCTGTACGATCGGTAACGGTAGCTGTCTGGGACGTTGTCATTTGGGATGATGACTGCGACGTACTGGCGGTTGTTGATGGCGTATGAGCGCGCGAGCTTGAGTACCTGTGTGAGGTTCCGCGCGCTGGCCTCGACTCCCTGCCCCTTCATCATCTCGGTGAACGCCGGCATGGCGATGACCATCAGCATGGCCATGATGACCAAGACCATTAGTATCTCGACGAGGGAGAAGCAGCTCCGACACGCCCCTCCGGGAATTCCTCTGTAATTCTGTCTCATAGCTGATGTTTCCTAGAACTTAATTTATTTCTTATTTGACGGATCGCCAGCCTCATGGCTGGCCTCCATGCCGGTCATAGGACCGGCGTTCCCCAAAGGATCGCCAGCCTCATGGCTGGCCTCCATTGACTTCCTCAACTCTCGCCAGACATTAATATAGCAGGAATCTTGCCATATTCACGCCAAGCATGCCCGGCACACTTGAATTGGCATTGTTTCTGCTGTATTCTAGCTCCGCGGCATGGCTGGGATAGCGCCGGGGCAGAAATGTATGCCCACGGATCATGCCCGGGAGATGTGCAAAATATGCGCAGTGCGCAAAAAATTTTACTGAATAGGGAATTTGAATATGCAGTCAATTAGAGAGATAGTGGAAATCAAATCGCACCGCCTGGAGTTTCTTCTTCCCGCGAGCTTTGACGCAAAAAGAGTTGAGATGACCCTTAGGCCTCTGGGAAGAACTTCTGCAAAAATCGCTGCCAAGTTGACGCGCTTCTTTGCGCTCACAGTTTTGCTGGCGACGAAGTGTATAGTTTTGACAAGAAAGTCAACCGCATATTATCTAAAGAAATACCAACCTGAGGAGAATCAAGATGAGAGCAAGAAGAGAAAACATGTATCGTGTTAGTTCGGGGCACCGGGATTTGCGCAAACTGCGTTGCTTCACTCTGATCGAGGTGTTGATGATCTGCGCGTTGCTGGTGGTGCTGATGGGTATAGTGATAACCGGGTACGGCTTCGCACAGAGGAGGATCTCCGAGGCCGCTACGATCGCGACGATAGAGAAGATATCCACCGCGCTCGAGTCGTACAAGGCCAAGACCGGGTACTACATCCAGGCCATAGGCGACAATGCGAAGTTCATCATGGACGAGCCCACAAACGAACTCGACTTCACGGACTTTCTTCCCGACTACGAGAAGATGAAGAAGACCTCGCTGGCGCAGGACCCGACTTCACTCAGATACTATCTGGTAGACGACTCGGGTGCGTTCTGGTACCAGAGTCCCGGGCGGCACAACAGGGGCAAGTTCGACCTCGAGTCCGCCGGCTGGGACGGGCAGTTCGGGTATCAGACCGACTCATTCCATATGACCATAGACCCGGCCTCTCCCGACCAGGTGTTGGACAACATCAAGAACTGGGGCAACTAAGGAGTGTGACCCCGCCTAGTTTGACCTCAGGCATCCTGTTGGGCATGCGGCCTTCTCGATGAGCGGGAGGTCGGGGAATTTCTCGTAGTTGACCTTTGCGAGGAATCCTTCCATTTCGATTTGTCCTTCCTCGGCCGCCTTGACGCATTTTCTGCAGCCGATGCATGATACGGAGCAGTACTTGCGTTTTTCCGGGCCCTTGTCGGTGGAGCTGCAGAACACATGCACCCTGGCTTCAACGGGGACCATTCGGATGATTTTTCTTGGGCATGCCGTCACGCACTTCCCGCAGCCTACGCAGATATCCCTGTGGACCACGGCGAGGTTGTTTATCATCTCGATGGCGCCGAAGGGGCATGCTCTTGCGCATGTCGCGAACCCGAGGCATCCGAATGGGCATGCCTTGTCTCCGCCGGCGACGAGCATGGCTGACTTGCAGTCTGTTATGCCGTTGTATCCGACGGATTTTCCGGACTTGCTGTCGTCGCCGCCGCAGAGGACCACCGCGACAGACTTGGATGATGCGCCGGCGGTGAGCCCGAGGAGCTTCTCGATGGCTGTTCTATTCTCTGCAGAGTTTACCGGGCACTGCTCGGGCTTGGCCTCACCGGAGACCACTGCCTTTGCGAAATCCGCACATCCTGCATATCCGCATCCTCCGCAGTTAGCCCCGGGAAGGAGCTCTGATGTCTGCTCGATCCGCGGATCGATGTCAATCGCGAAGGCCTTGGCGAAAAGCCCTATCACCCCGCCGAGGAATAGGCATATCAGGACCACCGAGAAAATAGCCATCAAAGCGGTAGAAAGCATAATGTATTACCTCAAAAACTCCTATACCAGCCCTGAGAATCCGATAAATGCCATTGCCAGTATGCCGGCGGTGATCAGGGCGATTGACATGCCTTGGAAAGGTTTCGGGACCTTTGCCAGCTCGAGCCTTTCGCGGAGGCTTGAGAAAAGTATCAGTGCGAGTGCGAATCCGAGAGCCGAGCAGAACCCGTAGATTGTCGAGCCGATCCAGTCGGACTGCAACGTGCCTGCGGCGGCCTGGGCGTTCAGCTTTGCCACACCGAGGACGGCGCAGTTGGTCGTGATCAACGGGAGATAAATCCCGAGTGCCTGGTAAAGGGGCGGCGCAAGCTTCTGGAGGCATATCTCGACAAGCTGCACCAGCGAGGCGATGACGACGATGAAGACGAGTGTGTCGAGGAATTTGATGCTTACGGTGCCGCCGAGGAAATCGAATGTCCTGGTCAGCAGGAATATATTCACCAGCGATGTGACAAGCGACGCGAGTGTCATGACGAATATCACTGCCCCGGACATCCCGAGCGCGGTCTCAAGCTTCCTGGATACCCCGAGAAAGGGGCAGATGCCCAGAAACTTTGACAGCACGAAGTTGTTCACCAGAATCGCGCCGATAGTCAAAACCAGCAATTCCTGACTCATAAATACGACCTCAGCAAGTTAACACCGAACCTGAAAGAGGGGAATCTAGCACCGTTAGCGGCAAAGAAAAGTGCTGGAAACGACTAAAATGTGATTTCCCGCGGGGTCATCACGTAGTTGGAGAGGATCATGTCGGGGTCGTATGAGGATTTTGCCTTTCTGAGGCCCGGGATGCCGAGGTCCTGCTCGCGGTTGACGAACTTGAATTTTTTCCTCACGTGCTTCGCGGTGGCGAGGTTTATCATCTGTGCCGAGCCTTTGACGCTGTGGTCGCTTTTCTCGAAATGCACCGTGCAGGCGCCGTCGGGATTGGCGCTGAAGACAGAGAAGGCCGTGACTTGGTCTCCGAGCATGATTGCCAGCCCCTCGAGCCCGATGAGGGAGAATGTGGTGTCACCTGTGCTGAAGTCCTTGTCCATTGCCCGCAAAATGGCATCGAGCTCGTCGAGGAGCTCGGGGGAGTTGTCCTTGATGTTGGCTCTTGCCAGCTTGATGCATTCATCGAAGTGTTTTTCTTCCATCGTCTCGACGCGGAAGTCCTTGGCGGCTTTTTTGAATTGCGCCACGAGGTTGCGTTTTTTCCTGAGCTTTTCGCCGGAAAGTTCTGCGAGCCTTGAAGACAGATGGAGATAGTCTGCGAAATCCCTGTCTGGAGCGATGTCGAAAAACTCACTGAGGCACGGGTTTTCCGACACAAAATCCCCCGGGACCTGGGATATGCTCCCGGAACAGCCTGCAAGCGAAAGTGATCTCGACAACTCCATAGCCTCGGCGCCGGTGATCCCTTGGAAAGCCGGGAAAAGCGTCGAGTCATCCCTGCCGATGTGGACTAGCGGCATGTTGCGAAATTCGCAGAAGACTATGCCGTATGCCGGCCCCCACATGTAGAGGTTGGCGAAATTGTACTCGCATGACAGGTGGGGGTATGGCGATGCCTGACGTGTGAAGAAGTCGTGGTCGGCGACCGACACCGGGCGGAAATTCAGGCTTTCGTCTCCAAGCTTGGCAATCATGAGTTCACCGTCTCCCTGAGAGCTCCCAGCTTGCGCAGCATGGTGTTGCGGATGTTCTTTTTCAGCTCGAATGGTTTGGTGTTTTTGACATCTTCCGCGCCCACGGGAGTGAGGCACTCCATCTCGATCACCCCGGGGTGCATGATCAGCGAACCCTTCGCAGGCTTGTCTGAAATCCCCCTCACGACAAGTGGGACTATCGCCGCTCCCGCCTCATGCGCCGCCCTGAAGGCAGCACTGTGGAAAGGGCCAAGATTTACTCCGTCCCCACGGGTCCCCTCGGGGAAAAAAACCACACATACACCGTCGGCAAGCATGCGCGCCGCCTTTTCAACGACATCGTCGGAATCAACATCTATGTACCCCGCCCATCTGGCAAAACAACCAAGCGCCAAAAACCTGAGCGCCCAGCCCCTGGCGGCCTGGACAACCTCGTACGGCAGCATAGTCTGC
>CAZANS010000130.1:0-6590 GCA_964486565.1 uncultured Victivallales bacterium | reverse complement strand
CAGCATTACGTTCGCCAGGTAAACTTCTAGGTAAACTTCTAAGCCGGTTTATTTTATATGGTTATGGTGAAATGGTTTCTGCACCCTACGCCATCATGATCATAATTCCCAAGGTAAATTCTTAGGCAATCCAAAATGGGGAGCCAAATCACGATAGAATGCCAGATGTCCTAGCGGGCCGGGATGAATACTGTCCGACATTCTAAACCAGAGTTTGTTTGGATTTGTGGTTGGAGGTCCATCGTGGGAAGTATCTGTTGCCATCCAAGATTTATAATGATCTACGACAAGAACATCCATTTGTTTGCCTAACGCCACCATCTTCTCTGCAACTTCCTTCACAAAGGAATCAGGCCATTCCTTTCCTGCTGTAACTTTACTTTATAATCTGCAAAATATCGCCAATATGTTTGCCGTCGAGGCAAAGAGAGCGTAATATAGCGGAAGTGAATATAAATTAAAGCGGGAAAAGAAAAAAAACAGGATAAGTTAATGGGTGTGCGTCACAGGGTAGTCGAATGTTTCTCGAGCATCCAGGGTGAGTCGAGCTATGCGGGGCTGCCATGTTTCTTCATCAGGCTTGCCGGCTGCAACCTCGATTGCAGCTACTGCGACACCGCCTATGCACGTGATCCGATGTCTGGGGAGCAGCTTGATGAGGATTTTCTGGTGGCCGAGGCGGTCTCGGCGGGACTGGGGCTTGTGGAGATCACTGGTGGGGAGCCGCTGATGCATGAGGGTGTACCGGGGCTGTGTGGACGACTTCTTGACAGCGGCCTGAAGGTGCTTCTGGAGACGAACGGGAGTTTTGATGTCTCAGTGCTTCCCGCCGGGGTCGTGAGGATAGTTGACTGCAAATGTCCTGGCAGCGGGGAGGCGGGGGAAATGGATTTTGCGAATTTCGCAAGGCTAGGAAGGGACGACGAGGTCAAGTTCGTCGTCACTGACCGTGTGGACTATGAGTATGCGTTGAAGGTGATCGCCGATTATTGTCTGCCAGAAAAGGTGGGCGAGATCCTGTTCGGCGCCGCGAGCGGCGCGGGGGTGGGTTTCGCGGCAACGCTTGCAGCATGGCTTGTGCAGGACATGGTGCCCGCGAGGCTTCAAATCCAGCTACACAAGTTCTTGTGGGGTCATATTGAGAGATGCAGATAGGAGCTTGGTGGTGAGGCCGTGAGAATTTTGAAAAGCATTACTGCGCGGAAGCTGTTCCGTGAGTTCCCGTGGTTGCAGCGTCGCCTGTGGTATGGCGAAATGTGGAACGACGGGTACTTCGCCCGAACGGTGGGAGACAGAATGACGAGTGAAATAGTCAAGAAACATATACAAAATCATAGAGACCTCGAGCAAGGGCCTACGCAGCTACACCTGAAGCTTCGCGAAGGTGAAAGCTGCACACAAGATGCCCCAAGTCTTGCCGCGGGGAGTCTCACTCAATGTCGACAGGTGCGGCAGACGGTGCGGCGCATGCCGTGACTCCCCCCCCCAACCCCTATGGGCGGCAGGCTCTTTTGGTGCGAATGCCAGGACGGTCTGATGCGCATGCAGTCTCCCCAGAAAGCGCCGAGGCTCTTTTGAGATGCACCTGCAGCAGGCCGATCTCGGCGGGTGTGATCCCATCTATCCTCCCGGCCTGTGCAAGGGTCGTCGGCCTGACAGTGTTCAGCTTTATCCTTGACTCGTTCTTCAAACCCGGCAGCGAGTCGTAACCAAAGTCGTGCGGGATTTTCCAGTCCTCCAGCCTCTGCAGGCGGGCGACCGCGACATCCTCCCTTTCAAGGTAACCTTTGTAGTGTGAGTTGACACGTATTTCCCTGAGCACCTTCCGGTCTAGGCGGTCGTCGAGATCCAGCCCGAGCAGCCCCGGCGGGAAGGGCAGTTCCGAGTCCGGAGCATCAGACCCCAGACGACGAAGAAGCTCCACCACCAACATGCCGTCGTGACGCACCGTCGCAGCAAGCACAGAGGCCTTGTCAAGCCGCACACGGTATTCTGCGAATTTCGCAGCTCTCTCGGGCGTGAGCAGGCCGAGGCCGGCGGCAAGACCCGAGAGCCTCATGTCGGCGTTGTCCTGGCGGAGCCTCAGACGATACTCCGCACGGCTTGTAAAAAGACGGTAGGGCTCTTTTATCTCCTTTGTGACAAGATCGTCTATCATCACCCCGATATATGCCTGGTCACGCCCGAGCTCTACCGGGGGGAGCGAGGCGCATTGCCTGGCCGCATTGAGCCCGGCAACCACCCCCTGCCCAGCAGCCTCCTCGTAGCCGCTTGTCCCGTTTATCTGCCCCGCAAGAAACAGATTGCCCCATCTCTTGACACCAAGCGACCTGTCTAGCTGGTCGGGGAAAACAAAATCATACTCTATGGCATACGCATAGCGAGATATCGCTGCGCTCTCCATGCCAGGGATGGACCTGATCATCTGGACCTGGACATCCACAGGGAGGCTGGTCGAGATGCCGTTGACATAGTATTCCTCGGTGAACTGCCCCTCGGGCTCGAGATAGAGCTGATGCGTCTCGTTGTGGGGGAAGCGGACAACCTTGTCCTCGAAAGACGGGCAGTATCTGGTGCCGATCCCTGATATCTTCCCCGCATACAGCGGCGACTTGTGTATGTTGTCCTTCACGATCTCAGCGGTGCGCAGGGTGCTCTTCACCAGATAACACGGGAAATCCTTCCTGTCCGCACGGGGCAGCGGGGAAGGCTCATCCCAAAACGAGAACATCTCATCAGGCGACTCGGCGGGCTGAAGCGCCATCTTCGTGAAGTCCAGCGTCGAGGCAAGTATTCTCGGCGGCGTGCCAGTCTTCAGCCTCCCAAGCCTGAGACCGAGCTTCCCGGCAAGGCACCGTGCGAGCTTGTAGGAGCCCGGATCCCCCGCGCGCCCGCCAGAAAAACTACACGGACCATAATGCAGGAGACCCGAAAGAAAAGTACCCGTAGTGACAACAAACGCGCCCGCAGAAAAATCATCCCCGAAATTTGTCCTCACCGAGATTATCCTCCCTTTGGCTGACTTGAACCACAAGGCCTCCGCCTGATGGATGTGAAGACCAGGCTGAAGCTCCAGCTCCCTCTTCATCGCCCTTTGGTAGCACACCTTGTCGCACTGCGAACGCGGAGACCACACCGCAGGACCCTTCTTGCTGTTGAGCATCCTGAACTGTATTGTCGCCGCGTCCGCAACCCTGCCCATCGCACCGCCCAACGCGTCAACCTCACGGGCCACATGCCCCTTCGCTATCCCACCTATCGCCGGATTGCAGCTCATCTGCGCGATATGGTCGAGGTTTATGCTCAGCAGCAAGGTGCGTGCGCCGACCCGCGCGGCGGCAAGCGCCGCCTCACAACCAGCATGCCCGCCGCCTATAACTATGACATCATATCCCATGCCTAATATCAAATCCTGATTAATGATCTCACCCGAATCAATACATCACCAAAAGCCCCCCAATATAGCCCGGATGGATGTTTTTCCCACCACAGATTCCAAAGAGCCACAGCGTCTTATATGCCGCAGTCGCGGCAGACTGTGCGGCGAAATGGCTGGTGCATACCATCAACTGTCTGTTTGACATTGTTCGACTCAGGAAGCTGAAATAAAAATCCCTACGGGGGTGAAACTTCATGTGGAACTGCCGGGAACAGAGAGGAATATAAGCAAATCCGGAACTTACAGGTTTACGGCGGCCAACGCTCAGAAGACAAACCTGTGGCAAACGAAGGCCTCTGCGGCGGAGACTGATATCTCGTGTCCGCGGGTCCTCGCGAGATACTCCATGCTCTCGATGCTGCAGTGATGCGGGGAATGCCTCAACTGGGACTTGTGCAGGCTGAGCGCATTGAGCTTGTCCTTGAGGTACTTGGTGATGTCAACATAGAGGTTGGGGTGGAACTTGTCGTAGTCGGTGTTCCAGAAGAGTGTCTGGTTGTCGTAGCTGAGCACTATGGAGGGGAATGACTTTACCTTCGGGTCGTGCGGACGGCACGCGGTGAAGCCGGCCTTGAAGGTTGCGACGTGATCCTGGTTATATGATATCGCTGGAAGCGCGACCATGGTAGGCTGAATCTTATCGAGCGACACTGAGCTTTTCTTCTCGATGATGTTTATCAGGTCGCGCTGTGGGACAGCGTCGAGACGCAGATGCGACTCGGCGTCGGTGAACGCGATGTCATAACCGTCAATCTTCAGGAACTCCGCCACCTTGGCGAACTCGGACTGACGTGTCTGGCCAGATACTACATCCTTCCTGCCGTCGTACAGCTTCAAATCCCCGACACTCATCACCAGCACATACACCTCGCCGCCGAGATCCTTGATTTTCGCGATCGTCCCGGCACAGCCGAAGGACTCGTCGTCGGCATGCGGCGATACAACCAGCAGCCGCTGACCCGAAAGAAACTCGTCCGATAGACTCTTTACCATGCCCTCACCTCATTAAAAAATATATCAAACTCCGCCCCGCGCAACAACACACGACGGACAACTTATAACACTACGTAACTGACACTACACCCGCAAAAGCATAAAATCAAGCATCAGGAGCCTTTCTGCAACACCGTCTTGAGACGGCAATGTTTTGCAATCAAGTCAAAATCACGGTCGCTATGAAGAAGGGCTATGTCATGGGAAATCGCCAGGGCTGCCAAAGCTTCTACATGCCGACCTTCAACACCCGATAGAAAATCAATCCATACACTTGTGTCAACCAGCTCCTCGTCAAGCACAACATTCGTTCTTTTTATATGACCCTCCAATCAGACACATAATAGCACCTGTAAATGTGTATGCCAATCGTCGAACGCTGTAAAATCGAAGAGATTGGCGCGTACGAGTAGGCGCGGGGAATACTCCGTAATCAGTCTATCTTCCGATCCAGTAGTCCGGTCGTCTACGCAGATGCATGGTCGCCTGAATGATGATCTCATCAGGTTCAACTCGATACAGAAGAGCATAAGGAAACCGGTGAATAAGGCCTCGCCGGATGCTTGACCCTATGATGGGCCACCGTTCAGGGGCTTCGCGAATGTCCAGAATGGCAGCATCAACCTTGTCGAGAAACTCGCTGCCAAGGCCTGTCGCCTGAATCTCATAGTACTGAGCTGCGTCGAGCAACTCCAGTTCAGCAGGTCGTAGAAAGCGAATGGGCTTCACTTGATTGCATCTCGGGCGTCGCCAAGAACTTCTTCTGCTGATCTTGCCGTGATGTTCCCGCTTTTGTATTCACGGTAACGCCTGTCAGCCTCGTCAATCCAGAGTCGCTCATTCTGCCGATCGTCCAGATTGTCAAGACTAGCAATCAGGCGTTCGGCAAGCGTGGCTCGGTCCGCCGGCGGTAGCTTTAGCGCTTGGGCTTCGCATTCCATCAGTTGTGGTGACATTGACAGGTCTCCTCATTTGTAAACAGACTATGGTATTCTGGGTTCAGGCTCAATCTCATTTCCCTTCTCGAACGACTGCACTCAAGGAAGCGAGCTTGCAAGCGTACCGTGCGACACCGGGACACCATGTTAGGTGGGTAGCATACACCAAGGCGAAAGGAATGTCAAATGATCTTTGGCAGTTCGGGACATTTTTGGCTTGACTTGTGGAGACTGCGCTATCTATCCCGACATATCATTCCGTATGGCAAGTTTAATTCCGATTAGCGATTAGGGCATACGCATACGCCCTAATACTAATAGGGAATACTCCGTCCCTATATCGTCTATGGCTCCGAACGCTGCCATTCCCCAATGGAACCAATGAAACCAATTGACCTCGCGCCAGACGGTCGGAGAAAAAGGGAGATTCGGGTGTACGAGTAAGCGTGGGAAATACTCCGTCCCTATATTGCACTTGGGCTTCGCATTCCATCGTTAAGGCTCTGACACCCTGAGCTTGTCGAAGGGTTGCCAGAAGCCATTTGTTCTCTCATTATTTATAAACATCCTTTCTGTGCTGGATGCGAAGTATTAATACTTCTCCTTGAATGATGCCATAAATAACACGATAAATCCCTACCCTGTATTTTCTAAGTCCAGCAAACTGCCCGTGTAATTCGGGAAATTGATCGGCTTTTTCAGAAAGCTCTAAGCTAAGTTTCTTTAAAATCCTATCAGCTTCAACATGGCTGATCTTTTTCAAGTCCTTCGCTACAGACTTTTTGAATGTAATCTTATAAGCCAATTTCTTTTCTCATTTCTTCCATTGATATTACAGAATCAGAGGTGTCTCTTAAACGCTCAAGGGCTACTTGCAGATCAGCTTGATCGTGCAAATAGCTTTCAAGGGCTTTCTTTACAAGAAAAGACTTTGGCCTTTCTGTGGATTTTGCAACATTGTTGAGTTCTTTTGCAAGACGATCTGGTAATCTTACTGAAAGCGCAACACTCATTTTCTTCTCCTTTTGTATTATATTGTAATACAGCATAGCACATCGTCATGCAAAAGTCAAATTGTTTTAATTTATTCTCTTGCGGCGAAGCCGCTTTTAAATGCGCATTAAATATCTCCTGCAGGGAGATGCGCCCTATCTTGACTCTAATAAGCCGGAGGCTGCATATCGCCTCTACCGCAGAACCTGTGGGTCTGTTTTCGCAAC
>CAZANS010000129.1:0-6611 GCA_964486565.1 uncultured Victivallales bacterium | reverse complement strand
ATGCTGCTCGTCGGGGTTATCCTCGGCCCATAAGCGCTTGAGCTTCTCGACCCAAGCCTGCTTGCGATCGGGCCTGACTTGCGACTGATCGCCTTGATTGTCATTCTTCTCCGTGTTGGCTTTGAGTTAAGCCGTTCGACACTCCATAGAATCGGCGGCAGAGCGTTGCTATTGGCTTTCATTCCTGCCACCATTGAAGGTGCGGCCATTACGTTTGCCGGGCCGTGGTTGCTCGGCTTGAGCTTGCTCGAATCGGCTGTTTTGGGATCGGTCCTGGCGGCTGTGTCTCCTGCAGTAGTTGTTCCTTCCATGATTCAGTTCATGAAGGAACGTCGGGGCGCAGCCAAAGACATCCCCTCCATGGTCATGGCTGCGGCATCGGTTGACGATGTGTTCGTAATAGTCGCGCACACAGCCATACTCGGGGTCTATATCGGCAGCCAGGTCAATGTGGCAAGGCAAATCGCCAACGTGCCGATCTCCTTGATTCTTGGGATTGCCGTTGGCCTTGCTGTCGGAATTATCCTGTACAAGCTGTTCGACCGGTTCAACCCCAGAGCGACAAAGAGGGTTCTTGTCCTCATTGCCTTGTCTATCCTGCTGGTGCGACTGCAACACCTGTTGACGGGTATTTTGCCGTTTGCCGGGCTGGTATCCGCCATGGCCGTCGGGTTCATTATTCTGGAGAAGCGGGAACACATGGCTCATGAACTCTCCGCCAAACTGGCGAAGACTTGGGTCTTTGCAGAAATCATTCTTTTCTCGATGGTCGGTGCGCAGGTGAACATTGGAATTGCATGGCGAGCGGGCGCGATGGGTGCCGCTATCATCGGCCTTGGCCTCATGGCTCGCGGAATAGGTGTCGGTCTTTGTCTGCTGGGCAGCAAACTGGACAGAAAAGAGCGGTTTTTTGTGGCGGTAGCCTACTCACCGAAAGCGACGGTTCAAGCCGCCATTGGCTCAGCACCGTTGCTTGCAATGCGTTCAGCCGGGATGGACTCGGGTCCCGGGGAGTTGATCCTTGCGATCGCCGTATTGAGTATTTTCTTGACGGCACCTACAGGTGCCTGGGCTATAAACGCTTTGGGTCGACGTGTTCTCGAGATTGCCCCTGAATCTGAACACGATGCCTATGATGCGGCGACAGAGAGCGGCCCGGAAGAATAAAAAAGGCCTGGAGCCAGTTTGTAATAGTGGAGCCAGTTTCAAAACTCCGCGCGAACCGCGTTGAGAGCGCAGGTGCGGCAGACGGTGCGGCGAAATGGCTGGTGCATACCATCAACTGTCTGTGCCTGCCATTTTGGAGTACAGACTTCAGTCTGTTTTGTTTCAGTTGTTTCCCATAGGAGGTGATTGTGCATTGCCTCCTGGTCCCCACGGGGGGGGGGGGGAATGCGCACTTGCGGACGGAGAGGCCGCCGTCCCTCCCATTCCTTTTCGAACGGGGAGTTCGACAAATCAAAGGAAATCCAGTTGAATCTGGTTGGAGCCCGGAATATATTCAACAGGAAATGCACGGAAGGACGCAGGGAACAGAATCCTTTGATTCCCTTTCGAATGTTTAGCGTGTTTCGTGGTTTGAAATGGATTTTGTTTTAACAAGCCGCATCTGGCAACCGGCTGCCGCCGGCGCTAGAGCTTCGCGTCATGCAAGAGGATGGTGTCAGATGGCATTCAGCGAATTTGTACAGAAACAGATTGAAGAAGAGGCGACCCGATTTTTGGAGAAGAGGAGGCCGCCTGCTTCCATTCGGGGGCAGGTTGATCTATGTTTTAAGATCGAGAAGCAAAGCATAATATTGTTCGAGATCAGACCCCGATGGGACAAGCCGAGCATCAAGCTTGAGTTGCCCTTCGCGAAGGCAACGTATTCAAAGGCCGGGCGGTTATGGAAAGTCTATTGGCGACAGTCTGACGGGGAATGGCATCCGTATGCTCCTGCACCGGAAACAACTCAACTGGCAGATTTTTTCAGAATCGTTGATGAAGACGAACACGCCTGTTTCTGGGGATGAAGCCGCATAAAATAACATTTGACTCATGAAGCAGACCAGCAATGTAAATATTTTGTCTCAGACACCTTTGCCGCCGCCGTCGGATGTGCTCAGGGAGTATCCCTTGGGGGACGCTGGCTCTGAGCGGGTGTCGCAAAGTCGTTCGGATATAGGTGCCATACTCGACGGGCGTTCGGACAGGTTTCTGATGATTGTCGGGCCTTGCTCGGTGCATGATGAGTCTGCAGCGCTGGAGTATGCGGCGAAACTCAAGGCCTTGTCGGACGAGGTGAGCGATCGGATAATGGTAGTGATGAGGGTGTATTTCGAGAAGCCGCGGACAATGCTGGGCTGGAAGGGGCTGATCTACGATCCCGACTTGAGAGGTGGATACGACATTGACCGCGGCATCCGCACCGCACGGAGACTGCTGCTGGAAATAGAGAAGGCAGGCCTGCCCGTGGGAACGGAGATACTTGACCCTGTCATCACCCAGTACATCGCCGACGTGGTGTCATGGGCCGCCATCGGGGCGCGGACGACCGAGTCGCAGACGCACCGCCAGCTTGTCAGCGGGCTATCCATGCCCACCGGGTTCAAAAATAACACCGACGGTAGCATCCTGGCCGCTATCGAGGCCGTCAAGACCGCCAATGCCGAACATGCCTTCATCGGCATAGACGAGCAGGGCCGTTCGAGTATTTTCCGCACAAAGGGCAACCCATGGGCGCATATAGTGCTGCGTGGCGGGAAAGGCGGCCCGAACTACGGCTCGGAGCACATCGCCTACACGCATGAGCTGGTACGCAAATACGGGGCGCTGCCCTCTTTGATCGTGGACTGCAGCCACGCCAATTCAGGAAGGGATCCTGAAAGGCAGGTTGAGGTGATGCGGGACATAGTCGCCCAGCGAGTCGCCGGGGCAAGCACCATAGTTGGTGCCATGCTCGAGAGCTATCTTGAGACCGGCAGCCAGAAGATTGACACTGGCAGGGAGATCAGCCCGAATCTTTCAGTGACCGACGCCTGCCTGGGTTTCGACGCCACCGCCTCGCTCATCCGCGAGGTCTGCCGACAACTGGCTCGACAGATTGGATGATTTGGGTATTTGGGGATTGTGCGCTGAGAATAAAGACGCAGCCAGCAAATGTAGCAATTATTATTTAACAGAGCCAGTTTCAAAACTCCGAGTGAACCGCGATGGGAGCGCGGGCGTTGCTGCGAAATGGCTGGTGCATACCATCAACTGCCTGTGCCAGAGATTTTGTTTGGCGGCGCGGGTCAGCCCCTGACTCCTGATTCCTTCAGTGCGCTGGTAATCTCGTCAATGCTCACGGTGGCGAAGCTCGTAGTGCAGTCCGCAATTGCATATGGCACCAGCAGATGCCCGTTGAATGCCAGGCAACCGCATGTGTAAACCACGTTTGGCACATAGCTGTGCTCTGACTCCCTTGGCGGCAAGATCAGTGGCTCGGCTAGTCTGCCGATGACCCGCGAGGGATCGTCAAGGTCCAGAAGGACCGCGCCGATGCAGTACTTCCTCATAGCCCCCACACCGTGGGTGAGCACGAGCCAGCCTTCGGGGGTCTCAACGGGCGAGCCGCAGTTCCCTATCTGCACAAGCTCCCAGGCCTCCGCGGGACGCAGTATCGTCTTGGACTCGTACCAGAAATGCGGATGGTCGGAATACATGAGATGTATGTTCTCCCCGCTCTGCCTCGACAGCATGGCATAGCTCCCGTTTATCTTGCGGGGGAACAGCGCCATCCCCTTGTTGTACACCATCGGCCCGTTCAGAGTGCTTATCTTGAAGTTGATGAAGTCGGATGTCTCAAGCATCTGGGGCAGTGCCAGCCTGCCGTCAAAGGCAGTGTAGGTCGCATAGTAGGTCTTCTCCCCCGAGTCCTCGAACAAGACGAACCTTGCATCCTCCATCCCGTTGCTCTGGTTGGGGGTAAGGGGAAATATGACGCGCGAGGACATGTCGTCGGAAGCTCCAAAAGCAACCTCGTAGTTCGACTGTGCAAGCGTCAGCATGCCGTCCTTGACAAAGGTCGAGAATGTGGACGCGCCACGCGAGGCTGAGTCTATCGCCGACCTCAGCTCGTCAAAAGTGAAATTATCCTTCAGGATCGCCACCACGCTTCTGCTGAAGCTGTCGAGCAGCCCCAGCTCGCCCAATTTGCGTTTGAAAATTGATCTGTCGTAGCTGTGGTGCGGCAACAGCCGCGGCTCAACGACTGTCCTGGAAGGCGGGTCGAGCCGCAAACTCCCGTCCGAGCCGAACACACCCTCCCTGAAGGATATCGAGGATATGTGCCCCTCCCCTATAGACCTCAGGCTCAATATGAAGGGGATACCGTCAGGATCGGAGGCGGCATCAGCACCTGGCGCGGGGACGATGCTCGGGTTGCAGAGTGAGACACATTCGAAAAGGTACTCGGAGCTGAAGAAGGCGCCCATCACGAGTCTGCGCTCAGACTTGAGCCTCTTGCCTGTAGGTACAAGATGCTCGACCATTGAGAAACGCTCCTGGAAAATTTCCGCAAGACCATCTCGTGAGGACCCGAAATCAGCCATCGCCCTCTCGAGTTCCCGCGACACCTCGTCGTCACCCATCGCGAGAACCCTAGCTATGATCTTCAATGTCCTCGTCAATGTCCTCGGGGATTCCGGCTCGTAAAATCGCGAGGGCAGCTGGTTGCCCACGTAGAAAGGCCGGAGCAACGCCCTGCCGGCACCAGGCACGATCCTCTCGTCAATATATTCAACACCCACCTTTAACATGCAACATCACTCCTTCTCAGATTCAAAAGATATCACCGCGGAACGCAGTGAGTGCATCTCCGCCAACGACAGAAGAAACGACAACGACGACTCGGCTCCCTCGTTCTGGTTAAGCCTGTCAATGTGCAGACCGTCGTGGCAGCCGCCCGTGCTGGCATCATACAATGACAGACCCAACTCGTTGCCGCCCAGAAACCAGTCGAAAGCCTTGCGGGCCTCCAACAACCAGAACTCCTCTCCGGTATTACCGTATGCCTCCGCGCAGGCGTTTATCGTAGCCTGGGCCTCTATAGGCTGCTGGTCGAAACGCGCCGGATCGGAACCCCTTTCCCAAAAACCGCTGCTGCCTATCGGCGCGAAATGCCCCGTCGGTGCAGTCTGCTTAGAAATAAGCCACCTCAAGGACCCCAGACCCGCCTCCAACATCTCGGAGTTGCTTGTCCAACGACCTGTGAGTATCAGCGCATGGGGAATCTTGGCGTTGTCATACGAGACCACGTCCTCCAGCCAAAACCAGTCGTCGCCGGAGTTCGCAGTCATCATCTTCAACAGCTTCACCGAGAGGCTTTCCCTCAATGTGTTGGCAAGGCGGTCGCCGCTCAAAGTCCGCAAATACTCGTGAAGCCCTATAATGGCCATAGCCATCGCCCGCGGCGAGCGGAACTTCCCCACCGCAGGCAGGGCAAGCTCCAGAAGTCGCGCCGCCCAAGCCCTCATGGCCTTGTCCCTCGAGCGCCCGACACACGTCCCAAGCGCCCAGATAGCACGCGCATGGCTGTCCTCGGAACCCTTTTCCTCAAGCCACTCCCTTCTGAAAGACATGAAATTCCTGAACCTGCCGTTATCCTGGTTAAACGCATTGCCGATGAAGGACGCATAGCTCGACACAAGACGTGGCATCTGCTCGAATTCATTCCCAAGCTCCTTCAGAATGACCATCAGTATCAGCGCCCTCGCATTGTCGTCAGTGCAGTACCCGTGCGAGAAGTCGGGTATAGTAAAAGTGGCATGCTGGAACATCCCTATAGTGTCCGTCATGTTCACCAGATGGTCGAAACGCCAGATCGGCAGATTCGCCTGCTTCCCGTAGTCCAGCCCCGATGCCTTAATGGAGCGACGCAACGAGGTGTAGCCACGGCGGGCGCGCTCGAACGAAGATATGTACAAATGCGCGACATTCGACCAGATCATCTCACGCCCCATCCTGTATGCGTTCTTCCGCATGGCGTGACGCTTGACCTCGTCCGAGAGCAGATCAATCACATTTTCCGCTATCTCATCCGGTGACCCGAAGGAAACCAGCCGGCCACGCTCCTCGGCAAGAAGCTCCTTCGCATGCCAGTATGGCGTCGAGATCACCGCCTTCCCCATCCCGAAGCAGTACGCCAGCGTGCCGCTGGTTATCTGCGCCTCGTTCATATAGGGCGTTATATATATGTCCGCCGCGCCGATAAACTCCTTCAACTCCCCCAGACTCACATAACGGTTGTGGAAAATCACGTTGCCGGCAACACCTCTGCTCTTCGCAAGACGCTCCAGCGAAAGGCGATAGGTCTCGCCCTGCTCTTTGATTATATTGGGATGAGTCGCCCCCAGGACTATGTACGCCGCGTCGGGAAACTTCTCGCAGATCCGAGGCAGAGCCTCTATCACGTGCTCTATGCCCTTGCTCGGGGAAAGCAAGCCGAACGTCAGCAGAACTGGCCTGCCTTCGACTCCAAAGTTGTCCTTGTAGAAATTCGGGTCTTCAAACGGCGAGTCCGGTATCCCGTGGGGGATGATGTCAACCTTGTCCTTGACCCCGTAGACCTCATCCAGGAAACCCGCGCC
>CAZANS010000128.1:0-6625 GCA_964486565.1 uncultured Victivallales bacterium | reverse complement strand
CCTCGTTGCAATCGGGACAGATCATAAGTTTCCTGCGGATGCGCTCAGGCCAGCTTGCCCGTGCTCTTGTTGTCGGTAACGTAGAAACTCCCGAATACGTAAAGATGGATGCTGAGAAGAATAAGGAAGAACCCGTAGAGAAACGGCATGAAGACCGGGAACTTCAAACTTATGTCGAGGACTGACTGTGAAGGACTTTCCGGATTGATATATACATCCACGATCGAGTTGACAGGATATTTCGACACTGTCGCGACAACTTCGGCTTCAGACCCTTCGTAGAAGGACTCCGACACACCGAGGAAATTCTTCCCGAAATAGGCAATCTGGTTGTTGAAATGAGTCGTGCCGCCATAGGAATACTCGTATTTCACATCGGGAATGAAGGTCTGCCCTATCCGGCTCTTGTGGATGTCTGAGTTCTCCACAAAAAAAGAATCCATGATCCTTCCCTGCGTGATGTCCCAGGAACGGCACTTGCGGGCATCTACAATGTCCACGAACCCGTAGCAGCATAGAAGGAGCCCGGAAATAAACAGCAGCGTTAAAAAAACCTTAGCAAGTTTTCCACCCATCAAAAGACTCCTTGAAATTGCAGCTTCGGCGGCCGACAATCTCCGGGTGCCCGGTACCCGGATTTGCATCTTGTTTAAAATATATCACGAGGTCGCGGTTTTGCAAGCCGAAAAGCCCTCTCGCATAAAAAAATGTGAAATGAGTTTTTTTTGCAAATAAATTTCGGAGAAGCTTGCAGAAATGCTGGATTTATGCTAGGGTACTGTTCAGTTCGGGTGATTGCTTGGTTTGCTCGGATCATACTTGTTGCCCTTTTGGCTGCGTAGTCAAGGGCTTATTGGAAATGGAGACGGGTTTATGGCTCAGGCGGTGTGTAAAGGTTGCGGCGGTGTGATGGACACTACCGGCATCGAGCCGTTCACAGTCTGCGAGTGCTCAGACTGCGGCACCGAGGTGATAATACCCTTTGAGCTCGACTATCTGCTCCTGGAGCAGCTCGAGGAAAGACAGTCGGTGATTGACATCTATACTGGCTTTGACAAGGCCGCTAACTCTGGTGTCTATATAATGCTTGTGGACAACCATGATCCTGAGCACGAGAAACACGAGGAGATTGCCAAGGAGGAGGCGGTGGCGCTGGCAACTCTCAAGCATCCCAACATCTGCCCACTCCTCAACTACGATACGATCAGGGGCAACTTCTGTGTCACCCACCCTTTATTGGACGGCTATTCCTTGGAAAGCTATTCCCCGTCAGAGCAGGGGGTGCTCGATGTTGATAGCGTCGTGGAGGTCCTGCAGGCGGCGGCTCTCGGTCTTGCCATAGCGCACCACAAGGAGTTCGTCCACCACAACCTGTGCCCGGCGAACATTCATATTGATGGCAGAGGCAATGTAAGGGTGAAAAACTTCTACGTGTCGCGCATTACATACATGGTGGACCAGCTTGGTTTGAAGGATGACGCAGGAATCAAGTTCGACTCCTCGATATCTCCCTATTTCATCAGTCCCGAGAAGGCGGAGAGCGGCATAGAGGACAAGCGCGGCGACGTCTTCAGCTTCGGTTGTGTAATGTACTACATGCTGACTGGTCAGTACCCTTTCTCTGGCAGCAACGAGATCGAGACGGTCTACGCCAGAGTCAAGAGGAAGAAAAAGGACGAGGCTGAGGTTTACAGCACCTCATCGGCGAGGCTGCTGACCCCGGATATGGTTGAGTATGTCCCGCCGGAGCCTCCGATCCAGTTGAGGCCGGACATCCCGGAGGACATCAGCGATCTGATAATGGACATGCTCTCCTATCTCCCTGTAAAGAGGCCGAAATTCAGCGAGGTGCTTTCCATTTTCAACCTGTACAGGGCCAAGAAGGAGAAGGAGGTCAGTGTGGTGTCGGCGCAGAAAACTATGGTCACCACCAAGACCCGTGCGATACCGAAGATGACCCCGCTCGACGGGAAGGGCAAGGAAAGACCAAAGAAAAAGTGGTCATTCTGAGTCGGAGCACCGCATCGGCGATTGCCGTTGGAAAGATCTTCTTGCCTCTGAGCTGATGATTGGCTTCAGAGCTTCTCGTATATGTGCTTTATCGCCATCGCGACATCCTTGAAGTCCTGGAATCTCTGCGCAGGGACTCTTGCGACCATCTTGTCGAGCAACGGTGCCATCAGCGGGTTCACCGCGACCGGTAGCCTTGTCGCCACACTGCTTATCCTTAGGCTGGCGACATGTTTTTTAGCCAGCTCGTATGCCCCGGTGGAGGTGTAGTAGGTCTTCCTTGTCAGCGCATGGAACAGCACCATCCCGATGCTGTATATCTCGCTGCTCATGTTCTCGGCCATTCCGACTATCCTTTCAGGCGGCATATACAGGGGGGAGCCGTCGACCATGTCCGAAGCCGGATCGTATGAATTCTCAACAGGAAGGCACAGCCCGTAGTCGAAAAGGACTGCGTTGCCGTTGGGGTCTATCATGATGTTCTGTGGCTTCATGTCCCGGTAGAGGTATCCGGAGTCCCATATCCTCTGCTCTGCCGACAGGAGCTGCAGAGCCCATATAAGCACATATTTCTGGTTTATCTGCTCTGGCTGGTCAATAAGCTGGTCAAGGCGTCGGCCGTGGGTGAACTCCAGTGCCGCGAAATGCTCGTCGTTGTATTTGCCGTAGTCGGCGACCGCCACGAGATGGGGATGTTTGCCGAATTTTTTGCCTATTGAGGCCTCGCTCAGCAGCGACTCGATCAGATTTGGATCGTTTTTCTTTTCTCTCGGAAGGACCTTGACGGCGAACTCCCATTTGGGGTTGCTGTCGTGCACCGCCTTGTAAACCGCTCCCATACCACCTCCACCGAGGGGCTTGTAGAGCCAATAGTGCTTTATCAGATAGGGGATGAAGTTGGAGGCCCCGCAGTTAGGGCATTTGGCGACTGAGAGGGGTATTGCGTCTATAAGGCTGTGCACGCTGTCGCAGAAGTCGCACTCGTAGCAGTTTCCGTTCAGCAAGTCCAGATCCGGCGCGATTCCCGCCGGCCGTGATTTTTTTTCATCTTTGTTTCCAAATATATGAAACATCATTGTTCCCCGTCTATGGAATTCACAATGCCTTTGTCCTCTGCAACACCTTACTTTCATCTGCCCCGAGCCATGTGCCAGCGTGGCAGGACGGTAAAGTTAGCACTGTTATATGACTCTTCAAGTCGAGAAGACAAATTTGAAGTGCGGAAATGCGGGTGGTTGCAGTCTGTGCCCAGTCGGGCGATGTCCTGCGGGCAGTCTTGAAAATGTCCCGGCAGGGGAGTATATTGGCATTTTGTAAGCTCTAACACATGACACAGGAGGTTTTGATGAGGATGTTTGTACTGCTTTCGGCGTGGCTTTTTTCGGTTGTCTTGCTTTTGGGCTGCGGCTCGCTGGACCAGCGTGTTGGTGGGGCAAAGCTGAGCCAAAGGAACATTGACTTTGCCTTGGACATGGTGAGGGAGCCTGACTGGCGCGAGATGGTGATGACGATCGAGGGGGTTGACGAGCGGACAGACAAGTGGAATTCCGATGTGGTGCCTGTTGTTCCCGTTGTCTATTGGACAACTCTGGGGAGCTTCAAGCAGGACAAGGCTTTTGGCGTCAGAAAGGTTGCCTCGGTATTTCCTGCCTTCTATGTGATGCGCGACTCGGTATATAACGCCGAAGGTGTCAGACGGGAAGGGGAAGCGGAGTTCAACCTGCTTTTCGCCTTTTGGTACGCCAGCAGCTATACTCCCGCCGAGTCAGGCTGGAAATTCGGGCTGATCTATCTTCCTGGTCTGGGTCCCTTCCTTGGCTTCGGGACAGGATATTTCCAGTTCCTTTGGATCCCTTTTTCCGACATGGACTAGAAGCCATCGGGCTATTTTCAATTCACCTGCAAGCTGGAAAATTTTTTGAAATGAGAAAACCGGATTTTTTATGCCTCAGAACCGGTGACGAATTGCTGCGTTGGCTTGAGTCTGAGCAAGAGTCTGCCTTCCGCGCCGGCCAGATCGCCGGATGGATTTTCAATAACTGGACTCTGGATCCTTTTGAAATGGGCAACCTCCCAGAAGGGCTCAGGCTGAAACTCTCTGAAAGTTTCTCCTGCGCCACAGTCAAGGTGCTTAACTCCCGCAGTTCCCTGGACGGCACAACGAAGCTTTTGCTGGGTTTGCGCGACAGGCAGTCGGTCGAGAGTGTAATCATACCGCATGGGAGCCGGACAACATTCTGCCTCAGCTCGCAGGTCGGCTGCCCGGTAGGGTGCAGGTTCTGCGCAAGCGGCGCCGCAGGCTTGACAAGAAACCTTCATGCAGGGGAGATCGTGGAGCAGCTCCTGGCATGTTGCAGGCAACACGGCGCACGACCGGACAATATAGTCTTCATGGGCGTGGGAGAGCCGTTGATGAACCTCGACAATCTGCTCGGGGCGTTGGACACAATATGCGACAATGCCCGGTTCGACTTCGCACAGCGCAGAATCACGATCTCGACCAGCGGATGGGCAAAGGGCATCAGGTATCTTGCGGAGCAGCGCAGGCAGTTCAACCTGGCGGTATCCCTTCACGGGCCGGACGTCAACACCAGAAAAATACTGATCCCAAAATGCAGGAGACCTCTGCGCGAGATTCTTGACGCTTGCGAACACTACAGATCCATGACAGGAAGGATGGTGACTTTCGAATATGCCTTGATTGACGGGGTCAATTCCAGCCTGGAACAGGCCGCCGCACTTGCGGGCCTCGCAAAGAAATCACAAGCCAAGGTCAATCTGATACCCCTTAATCCAGTTCCCTCGCTCCCTTTCAAGCCGCCGACCCGGGACAAGGCCAGGAAATTCATGGCTATACTGGAGAAAAGAGGTGTCCAGGTCACCATGCGCTCGGAAAAAGGTTCCTCAGTCGCCGCCGCGTGCGGACAGCTCAGAAGCTCGGCAGCAATTTGAACCAGTTCCGCGGCAATATTAAGTGAGTTCAGGCAATCGGCTCCAGAGACTACGGAACTTTCCTGTTGCAGGGGTGTCTACATCCATGCAGTTCACAGATTAAATTTGACAGGAGAGCCAGTTTTGAAATTGGCTCAGGAGAAAAACAATGTTGACAAAAAATAGATTTCTAGTCGTGCTTTTCACTGCAGCTCTTCTCTTGACGTTCGGGGTGTTTCATGTTTTACAGGCTGGGGACAAGTCTGGGGCATTGCTGCTCGAGGATGCCTTCACATCCATCGCCGAGAACACCTTCCCCTCTGTGGTTGTCATTAGCGGTAGGCGACATATTCAGCGAATGGGGCAGGATGGTATTCAGCCGGACTTCCCTTTCCAGCTACCTCCCGAGGTCGAGAGACAGCTCAGGGAAAGGTTCGATCAACGCCAGCGCCCTATGCCGCATGACCGAAGGCATTTCGCTGAGGGAAGGGGATCGGGGTTCTTCATTGACTCCAAAGGGCACATCCTGACAAACAACCATGTCGTCGCCGGGAACGACGTGCTTATGGTGAAGCTCAGGGACGGCAGGGAATTCGAGGCCAGCCTTGTCGGCGCGGATCCGAAAAGCGATCTGGCAGTCATCAAGATCGAGTCTGAAAACACCGAGTTCCCCTTTCTCGAGTTTGCCGATTCGGAGAAGATCCGTGTGGGGCAGTGGGCCATAGCCATTGGGGCGCCGTTCAACTTCGACTACACCATGACCGTCGGGATCGTCAGCCAGACAGGACGTTCAGTTGGGCTGAACGTCTACGAGAACTATATCCAGACCGACGCGTCAATCAATCCCGGGAACAGCGGAGGGCCTCTGCTCGACATCCATGGCAAAGTCATCGGGGTCAATAATTTCATCGTCAGCTCGAGCCCGTTCGCGCCAGGGAACGCCGGGCTTGGCTTCGCCATTCCAGCCAACATGGCCACAGAGGTCATGGCGCAGCTCATCAGCCACGGCGAGGTCGTCCGTCCATGGATCGGCATCTCAATGCAGTCGCTGACACCTCAGATGAAGCGTCAATTCGGTGCGGAACGAGGAGTGCTTGTAGGCGAGGTCATGAAGGACAACCCCGCAGACGAAGGCGGGATCCAGCCAGGAGATGTCATTCTCAAGATTGACGGTGTTGAGATGGAGCAGCCAAAGGATGTGCAGTTCGCGATACTCAAGCGCAACCCGGGCGAGACAATTCGAGTCGCCGTTTCCCGCGATGGCGGGGAGCTGGAGCTTGATGTCGTCGCGGGGAAACAGAAAAGCGACGGGATGGCCTTGGAGCCCCCCGGGGATACAGGGGAGGGGATCTCAGGTCTCGAGCCGTTTGGAATATCTTTGCGCGAGACTGAAGGCGGCCTGCAGATAAGCGATGTCCGGCAAGGAAGCCCCGCAATGCTGCACGGTTTGCGGCCGGGCACAACAGTCTACTCCATCAACCGCAAAAAGGTGACCACTGTCGAGGATGCCGAGAAGGCCGCCGGCACAAACAACTTGCAGATGCTGCTCCACCTGAGCGACGGCAAGACAAGGAAGTTCATGGTCATAGAGCGGTGAGCAGATCCCGCAGGGATCAAAGCCCGACGGGCGTCGGGAGCGAAGCGGCACCCCGGATGGTAAAATCTCAAAAATCTTTCTAACCCA
>CAZANS010000127.1:0-6653 GCA_964486565.1 uncultured Victivallales bacterium | reverse complement strand
TCTTTTGTCAAAGGCCGCTCAGTGCTGACAAATCCACTCGCATCGCCTTTCTCTCATCCAAATTACTCAGGCAAGCCGACAGTGCTTTCCGAGGTCTCTTGGCCCTTCCCAAACGAGTACCGCGGCGAGGCAGTCCCATTTATGGCCGCATATGCATCGCTTCAGGGGCACAATCCCTTGGTATGGCAAAAATCCGAGTCTCTGACCTGGGTCGGACGGATGAGCACATATAACATACAGACACCGGGGACTATGGGGCTATTCCCCGGATATGCGCTTATGTTCAGGCGAGGGGATGTGAAGGCCGCAGGCAGCGTAGCGGTGCAGCAACTCAATGTCGAGGACATCTTCCAGCTCAAGGGCAACAGCCTCTATACCGCCGAAAAAGGGCTGGACGAGAGACTGGGCAGGCTTGATGTCTCCAAAGGGCAGATTGACCCGCTTTCGTTCTTTGTCGGGAAGGTGGAGTGCAAAATTGTCGAGAAGGAAAGAAGTTCTGTAATGCCAAACATCAATCTCGAGAATTTTATTGATCAGCGGAGAAGGACAATATCAAGCAGCACCGGAGAGTTGAACCTTAACTACAACCTCGGCAGAATGACGATAGACACGCCCAATGCCCAGGCTCTGATAGGCGCCACGGATGCCGGGCATTCCGAGAAACTGTCAGATGTGACGATCACCAAGGGGAACAGATTCGGAAGCGTATTGGTGATCTCTCTCGACGACAAACCACTGTTGCAGTCGGCCCACATCCTGGTTCAGTCGTTCGCAGGCGAGCTCAACAACGGCTGGAAGGAGGAGGTGGTGCTCCAAGAGGACTACAACCAGGTGGTCAGCGTCGGCGGCACCCCGATTATTCTGGAGGAGATACGCGGCGCTGTCTCCTTCAACACTGTCGCAAGTTCAGGTTGGGAGGCATGGCAGCTCGACCCAGGAGGTGTCAGGATCGCCCCGCTGGAAATAAATAAATCTCGAAACCTCTCGATAGACCTTCCCGGCAACGCAGTCTTAACCGAGCTGAAGAAAAAGTAGGGCAGAGGGCATGTGCGGAATCGTAGGATATACAGGGAGAAGAGCCGCGGCGGCCATCCTTCTGGAGGGGCTCAGGCGTCTGGAGTACAGGGGCTACGACTCCGCAGGACTTTCTGTCCTTGACGGCGGGGTGATACGTACTGTCAAGACTGTCGGGAAGGTGAAAAACCTCGAAAACGAGGTGGCGGCTCTCCTCGAAGACGACTCGCTCCGCAAGTCCTCAACAGGAATCGCCCATACTCGCTGGGCCACCCATGGGCCCCCGTCTCGCGAAAACGCCCATCCTCATTTGGACGGCAAAGGCGAGTTCGCCATTGTGCACAACGGCATCTTCGAGAATTTCCTCCCTGTAAGGCAGCATCTCGAGCAGAAGGGGCACGTATTCCTGTCCGAGACAGACACCGAGGTCATTGTTCACCTCATCGCAGAGTGCTACGACGGGGATCTCATACAGGCTGTCGCCGCGGCTCTCAAACAGGTCCAGGGAACATTCGGAATAGCCGTGATGCACAAAGGCAGCCCGGGGAAGATGGTCGTTGCGCGGCGGGGAAGCCCGTTGGTCCTAGGAATAGGCGACGGGGAGATGTTCGTCGCCAGCGATGTCTCCGCACTCGTGTCATATACCAACAAGGTCATATATCTTGTTGACAACGATCTTGCCTTGGTGACCCGCGACGGAGTGGACATCAGAAGCATAGACAACGTCCCGGTGTCACGCGAGACGGCGAAGATAGACTGGGACATCAAGGCCGCAGAGAAGGGCGGATTCGAGCACTTCATGCTCAAGGAGATATTCGAGCAGCCGGAATCAATCGCCAACGCCATCCGCGGAAGAATGGACGAGAGCCTCGGCACCGGCGTCCTTTCAGGCCTCAGATTCTCTCCCAGGGAGATGGTCGAGATATCAAGGGTCATAGTGGCTGCATGCGGCACAAGCCTGCACGCGGGGATGGTCGGGGAGTATTATTTCGAGGATCTGGCAAATATCCCCGCCTCAGTCGAGCAGGCCGCCGAGTTCCGCTATAGAAACCCAATCATTGAGCCCAATACTCTTGTCATTGCAATAAGCCAATCCGGCGAGACCGCCGACACCCTCGCGGCAGTCAGGGAGGCCAAGCAGAAGGGCGCCATCGTAACGGGACTCTGCAATGTAGTAGGCTCGACTATCGCAAGGGAGACAGAGAGAGGGATATACCTTCATGCCGGCCCAGAGATCGGTGTGGCATCCACAAAAGCCTTCACTTCCCAGGTGGCCGTGCTGCTCATGATGGCCTTGAAGCTAGGACGCACAAGACGCCTCTCCGTGGAGCAGGGAATTGATCTCGTGAGGGAGATCAAGGTCGTTCCAGAGCTGCTCAAGGAAGTTCTGAAGAAAAATGACGTGATCAAGGCGATCGCTGAAAAATACTCCTTCGCGGAGGATTTCTTCTTCATAGGCAGGGGGTATTTGTATCCCGTGGCACTCGAGGGCGCCTTGAAACTCAAGGAGATAAGCTATATCCATGCCGAGGGCTACCATGCGGCCGAGCTGAAGCACGGCCCGATCGCGCTGCTCGAGGAGAAGGTCCCGGTCGTTGCACTCGCAAACGACATCCCAGGCAAGGACAAGATCCTGTCGAACATGCTGGAGTGCAGAGCTAGAAGATCACCGGTGATAGCTGTGGCGACCGAGGGGGACTCTTCCATAGACGGCCATGCGGACGACATCATCACTGTTCCAAGGGCATCAAAGTTCATCACCCCGATTGTCTCGGTGCTCGCCCTTCAGCTTTTCGCATATCATGTGGCAAACAAGCGAGGATGTGAGATAGACCAGCCCAGGAATCTGGCGAAAAGCGTAACCGTAGAGTAGCAGGCTATCTGGCCGCCTGTGTGAAGTCCGCCTCGTCAGGGGGCACGTTCAGATAGGCCAAGGTCTTTATTGCGATCTCACGGAACGCCGGAGCGGCGACAATTCCGCCGTAGTAGCTGCCATGGGGCTCGTCCGCTATGACTGCCAGGACGAAGGCCGGATTGTCCGCAGGGACAAAACCCACGAATGATGCGAAGTACTCGGAATTCGAATATCTTCCCCTCTCGCCGCTGCCAGGCACCGGGCTGATCCACTTCTGAGATGTCCCCGTCTTGCCGGCCACGCTGTAGCCGGGTATAGCGGCTCGCCTCGCAGTTCCTCTCTCCTTGGTCACAAGCTTCAACATCTCTATGAGCTGCCTGTGCGCCCAGGGATGCCGGAAGACATGCGAAGCAGGCTCGATTGGAACAACTACTGTCTTGCCTGTCTCGCTGTCATGCATGCGGTCTATCAACCTCAGTTTGTGGAGCCTTCCAGAGGCCAGCGCGGCATAGGATCTCACAAGCTGCATCGGGGTCATCGAGAGCCCTTGACCAATCGAGAACCGCGATATTGACAGGTAGTCCCATGCGTCGGGTTTCCTGAGAACCCCTCTGGACTCGGGTTTCAAGGGTATCCCCGTCGGGCTGCCCACACCGAAACGCCTGAATGTCCTGTACAGCAGCGGCTTGCCCATCAGTGTCGCTATCTTACCCGTGCCGATGTTGCTCGACTCCGCGATTATGCGCGTCACGCTCGACTCGCCCATCCTGTGCGAATCTCGCAGCTTTTGCTCGTTCCAGTACCCGTCCTCGCAGTCGAATCTCGTGTCGGGAGTCACTATCCCGTGGTCCAGCGCCGCGCCAATCACCATGGACTTCATTGTCGAGCCGGGCTCAAGCACGTCCGTGATCATCCTGTTCCTCCAGGTGTCAGGGTGCATCGTGCTGCGGTCGTTCGGGTCGAAGGTCGGACGCTGGGCCATGGCCATTATGTTCCCGTTGCGAGGGTCAACCATGATCGCATACGCCGCCTTGGGTTTGAACTCCTGGAATAGCCTGTCAAGCTCCTCCTCAACGAATATCTGGATCTGCTCGTCTATTGTCAGATAGACATTATTCCCGTCGCGGCTCTCGTCTATCTCGACGTATCCGTAGGTCAAGGCGCGTCCCTTGCGGTCACGCTCCATCACAACCTTCCCCTCAGCGGACGCAACCTCAGCTTCAGTCGCCATCTCGAGCCCTGTAACAGGTATGGTCTCGTCACGCTCGACATTGACAAATCCTATCGTCTGCGCCAGAAGGCTGCCCTTCGGATAGAACCTGCGGGTCTTATTCTGGAAAAACAAACCCCTGTGCCCGCTCTCGCGAGCCTGCAGCCGGATTCCCTCGGCCGTCTCCAACGGGACGTTTGACTGGATCAGCGCGTAGCGAAGCTGCCTGCCGTCTCGCTCTTTAGTCGAAAGCTTCTGGAATATCGTCCCGCCGGGTATATCAAGCTTCACAGAAAGCATCAGCGCCGTCGCCTCGCAGTCCTTTTCGTCACCGGTCTGCTGAGGATCAGCTATAATGTCCGCACATGGCATGTTCCCAGCCAGTAGCGAGCCACTGATGTCGTAGATATGACCTCGGTTCCCAGATGCCTTCCTCACACCAGTGTAAAGACCTCTGGCCTTGCCGTAAAGCTCGTCATGACGGTTGATCTGAACATGGTAGAACCTTGCCCCTATTGACATCAAGCCGACAATAAGAACGACCCCAATGACGCATATACGCGTCTTGAACTCATTGTATCCCATTGATCCCTATCTCCTGGTCAGCAATATCTCGCCCGGATCATGGATCCCGTGCAGCCCCTCTGCCCTATGCCTTATCCTTATGCTCCTGACCTGTCCCGCCACCGGATACCTCAGGTTTATCCCCAGATCCCTCACCTGCTCCAAGATATGCCGACCCATGTGCTGCTCCCGCCTCAACTGCAGGTTCACCACCTCCCTGCCGAGGCTGTTTATGTCAGACTCAAGACGCACGGCTCGTCTGTTGAGCTTCTCCACCTCGCTTTTGCACAGCACATGCCCGGTGGCAACCAGAAATACCGCAAGCAGCAATGTCATGATCTTCAGCATTGTGAAAACCGCCCCAGAACGGCTGCGTTTCGCGGAGCTGCGAACCTTCCTCTTCTCAGGCCTCCGTTGTATCTGTTGTGTGTAAAGTATCACAATATCCTCCCGATAACTATAGTTTCTCCGCCACTCGCAGCCTCGCGCTCCCAGCGCGGGCATTGCGTGAAATCTCATCCCCCGATGCAATGACAGGCTTTTTTGTCAGGAGCTTCAACGTGGCCTTGTGGGCGCATACGCATTCAGGCAGACCCGGGGGGCATATGCACCCGCTGGCCTCCCTCCTGAAAAAATTCTTCACTATCCTGTCCTCCAATGAATGAAAACTGATAACTGCTATCTTGCCGCCACTGACCAATATCTCCCAAGCACCCCTCAAACCCCTCTCAAGCTCGTTCAGCTCGTCGTTCACTGCGATCCTCAAAGCCTGGAAACACAACGTCGCCGGCGGAATGCTCCTCTTCCTCCCGCCCCCAAGGACCTTGCAGCACAACTCAGCCAGCTCTCCCGTCCCGCTCCAAGGCCTCTCCACACGACGCTCCACCACTGCAGACGCCAGCTTACGGCTCTCGCGGATATCACCGTAATCCCTGAAAATCATAGCCAGATCCAACTCGCTGCTCGTGTTAAGAATTCGCGCGGCGGTAGTGCCCGACCTGCCGTCCATCCTCATGTCAAGCGGACCTTCAAACCTCACTGAAAACCCCCTCGAGGGGGTGTCAATCTGCGGGGATGATACCCCGAGATCAAACAGAACAGCGTCAACCGGTAGCCACCCCGTGCCAATCACCTGTTCCGCCAGCTCGCCGAAAGTCCCCCTCACCAACCTCTTGCGGCCTCCGGCAAATTCCAATGCCTTCTCCGCATCCTTCAATGCATCTCCGTCACGGTCAATGCCGAGCACTTCCGCCGTCGCGCATTCTCGCAATATCAAAGAACTGTGTCCACCGAGGCCAACCGTGCCGTCAACCAGCCTGTAGCCTTCCCTGAAAGGCGACAGATAGCCCAACACCTCATCACCCATCACGGGGACATGCTTCATCGCTGCCTCATACATTCCCTTTCAAAAGATCCGACAGGCTCTCTGGCCTCTCGCCTATCTTCTGAATCTCGTCAAGCACACTCTCGTCCGCCGTCCTGAACAAATGCCATTTCTCCGGAGACCAAAGCTGCACAGATGTCAACGCACCGATCATCACCACCGCATCATTAAGCCCACCATAATCTATCAAACGCTGCGGAAGCCCGATCCGTCCCTGCTTGTCGCAACGGCATTCCTGAGCCATTGAACCAAGACGCGCAAGCGCAAGCGAGACCGAGGCATCCGCAAAAGAAACCTTCCGTGCCTTGTCCACAAGTTCCTGAAACGTCGCCTCGGGTATCGCCTGCAACGCACCGTGCCGCCCAGGAAGAAGATAAAAAATATTCTCAATTCCTGAAATCCGCCAGCACGTCGGTATCGCTATGCGACGCTGACCGTCAAGAACATGCTCGTACTCCCCTGTGTACGTCACAGACCTCAATACAACTTCATCATGACTTTTATCCGCTTTTTTCACCAAATGTCCCCTAATTTCACCTATTCACCCCTAAATTATACCGGCGAAATGATGCCCTGTCAAGCGCGTTGGATAAAAAAACCGTATTTTTTTATAAATAAGTCGAAAG
>CAZANS010000126.1:0-6670 GCA_964486565.1 uncultured Victivallales bacterium | reverse complement strand
GGCGAAATGGCGGGCACAGGCAGTTGATGGTATGCACCAGCCATCTCGCCGCACCTGCGCTCCCAACGCGGTTCACGCGGAGGTTTGAAACTGGCTCAACAGTCCCTAAGTGACCGGAACTGCCCCCTCGTGCCTTCATAATCCCCGGGGTCTGGGGCTTTGCCCCAGCTCTTGCCACTTGTTATCCAACATGCATGGAATTCGTAAACGGCATCCTCAAGGTGAAAGTTGTCCGGACGTTCGGCACGCTCTCGACGGAAACACTGCCCTGGTGAGACTGGGCTATATGCTTGACGATGGCCAGCCCCAGCCCGGTCCCGCCGTCCTGCCTGCTCCGCCCCTTGTCCACCCTGTAGAAGCGCTCGAAGATGCGCGGCAGGTGCTCCACGGGGATGCCGCAGCCGTTGTCGGCCACCTTGATGGTCACGCACTGCCTATCATGTCCGGCAGAGACTGTCACAAGGCCATTCTCCGGGCTGAACTTTACAGCATTGTCTATCAGATTCACCAGCGCTTGCTCCAGCATCTGGGTGTTGGCGTTAAGCTCTATGCTCTCGCGGCAGTCAATCTTGAACGAGACTTTCCGCTTCTCCGCCTTCTCGCGGCATAAGTCGGTCGAGGTACTGATCACTTCGGCGAGCCTTACCCTATCCCTCGTGATCAAGTGCTCCTCGGCAAGCTGCTCAATCCTCGAAAGGCTCATCGTGTCGTTTATGAGAGCGTTCAACCTGTCGCTGTGCTTCGCTATTATCCTGAGGAACTTCTCCGCGTCCTTCGGGGATGCAACCGCACCCTCAAGCAACGTCTCAACGGCTCCCTTTATCGCGGTCAGCGGGGTCTTCAGCTCATGCGAGACGTTTGCCGCGAAGTTCTTCCTCATGCTCTCGAGCTGTGTGATCTGGGTGATGTCGTTGATGACGAGAAGCACGCCGATGGCATCGCCGTGCTGATTCCTGAGCACGGCACCGTGGATATCCACGATCTTGTTCTGCATGCCGACCAGTTCTATCCTTCGCTGCAGGAACATGTTCTCGCGTAGTATGTCCTCAACGAACTCATGCATTGCCTCGATCCTGACGAGCTGCCTGAATGAGAAAGAGTCCTCCCCGTTGGATGCCATCTGGACGCTCACCGCGATACCGTTGATGGAGTTTTGTATCTTGCTTTTCTTGTCGGCGGCGGGAGCCAGCGGTATGCCGGTGTTGAGTATCTGCTTGGCGGCGGAATTGATCGTGATGACCTTGTCGTCCATGTCGACGGCGATCACACCTTCCCTCATGTTCCCGAGAATGAGCTTCAGCTCGTTTCTCTGCTCACGGAGTTTCCTGATCGTGTCCTGCAGCGATCCGCTCATCGAGATCATCGCCTCGGCAAGCTCGTCAATCTCGGCTATGCTCGAGTGTGGCGGCATGGTCGAGAAATTTCCCTTTGCCAGCTCGGTGGCGCTGATCTTCAGGCGCTCGATCGGCAGGGACAGCTTCTTTGCGATGAAAAAAGCCATGCCTAGGGCCACGACCGCGACAAAGATGCTGAACAGCACGACATGTCCGATGACCGGGCTGAGCGCACGGTCAACGGACTCGATCGTAACTGCCACTCGTAGAACATGGCGAACGGGTGCCCCGTTCTCAAGCGGGATGGCGAAATACAAAGTCTCCTTCGTGATCGTCCCGCTGTATCGGGTCTCGAAGGACGGCTTGCCCTCCAGCGCCGACTTCACCTCCGGACGGCCGATGTGGTTCTCCATGTATAGTGGATCCATGGTGCTCTCGGCTATCACCTCGCCGTCGTCAGCAACGACTGTTATCCGCATCTTGTTTACCGCCGCTATTTCCCTGATGTGGGTGGAAAGAGCCTCTAAACGCCTATCGCCGACCATCGCTGCTACGGAGTGCCTCATGCTGAATGCTGACGCGGAAAGCCTTTCGCGCACCATTTCGAGGTACGAGTTGTACATCATCCTGGAGAATATCCAGACTATGCTCCCGATGGATATCAGGATGATAGCCAGATATGCCGGGAATATGCAGGACAATATACGTTTTTTTGGCATTTGGATCCTATTGTTTTTTTCAGCTTTGGAACTTGTACCCCACGCACCTGACGGTACGGATGAATTTCCCGCCTTCCTTGAGCTTCTTGCGCAGATTCACAATCTGCACGTCTATAGCCCTCTCGGTCACGATATAGTCGTCGTTCCTGGCGGCCTTCATTATCTGCAGCCGCGAATACACCCTCCCGGGGTGGCTTATAAGAAGCTTCAGTATCTCGAACTCCGAGAAAGTCAGGTTGACCTCCTCGCCCTTGTATGAGACCTCCCTGCCTGTCGAGTTAACTGTGAACCCAGCGCGCCGGATCATCGCGGGGTCATCCTCTCCTTTGGCGCTGCGCCGCAGTACGCTCTTGATCCGGGCATTCAATATCCTGGGGCTGAATGGCTTGACAACATAGTCGTCGGCACCGAGCTCAAGTCCCACCACAATGTCCGACTCGCTGCTCTTCGCAGTGAGCATCACCACAGGGATGGACTGGGTCTTGGGAGATGACTTTAGTTTCTTGCAGACATCCAACCCGTCAATCCCCGGCATCATCAGGTCGAGTACGATGAGGTCTGGAGAGTGAGTCTCTGCAAGCTCGAGGCATTTCTCCCCGCCATCCGCGCATATAACGTCGAATCCCTCCTTCGCAAGATTGTAGCGGACAAGCTCCAGGATGTCCTCCTCGTCGTCAACTGCAAGAATTCTTTCCTTAGCCATTCTGACCTCCTGTTCGGATTTTCTTCTCCATCTCATTGCCGTGACGGATGATATTGCCGTCTATCATGTATATTATATCCTCGGAAAGGTTTGTCGTGTAGTCCGCTATCCTCTCGATGTTGCGGCTTATGAAAAGAATCCTCATGTAGTATTCCACGTTCTCGGGATTGTTCCTGATGCACTTCGCTATCTCCAGGTGCATCTTCCTGTTCAGATCGTCAACGATATCGTCGTTGCGGCAGACCTCGAAGGCCAGGTTGATGTCCAGCTCGAAGAGCGCGTCAAGGCTGTCCTTGAGCATCTTCTGCGCCTCGTGCATCATAAGCCTGAGGTTTGATGTCTCGACATCGCTGACGTCTTTTGCATCGGGGATCTCCATGATTCCCTTTGCGATATTCGCAGACAGGTCGCCTATCCTCTCGAGCTCGTTGTTCATCTTGAGGCACGCGATGACATATCTGAGGTCAATCGCCACCGGCTGGTGCAGTGCGAGTATCTTCAGGCATTCCTCCTCGATCTTGATCTCCAGGATGTCTATCTCCCTGTCGTTCGCGACAATCTCAGCCGCAAGCTTCTTGTCGTGGTTCATGACTGCAGCTAGCGCCTTGGTCATGCTCGTCTCCACCTTTGTGCACAGGCCGGTCATCAACTCCTTGAGTCTGCGGATCTCCTTGTTCAAATGTACTGACATCGCTTTTTCCTCGCTTAGCTATGGGCCAAGGCCAATCAACCGAATCTGCCGGTAATATAGTCCTCGGTCTCCTTCTTTTCAGGTTTCGTAAATAATTTCTGCGTCCTTCCGAACTCTATCATGTCCCCCTCATACATGAACACCGTGAAATGCGATATCCTCGCCGCCTGCTGCATGTTGTGCGTGACGATCACGATGGTGTACTCCTTCTGCAGCTCCCCGATAAGATCCTCGATCTTGGTCGTGGACTTCGGGTCAAGCGCAGAAGTCGGCTCGTCCATGAGAATTATTTCCGGGGTGATCGCCAGCGCCCTTGCTATGCACAACCTCTGTTGCTGCCCGCCGGAAAGCCCGATGGCGTTAGTGTGGAGCCGGTCCTTCACCTCGTCCCAGATCGCGGCCTGGTTCAGACTCCGCTCGACTATCTCCTCGAGCTGAGACCGCTTCCTTACTCCGTGCAGCCTCGGCCCGTAGCACACGTTGTCGAAGATGGATTTCGGGAAAACGTTGGGCTTCTGGAAGACCATGCCTATCCTTTTCCTCAACTGGACAACGTCAATCGTCCTGTCGTAGATGTTGGCGTCGTCGAAGATCATCCTCCCTGCCGCCCGGCAACCGGGTATCAGGTCGTTCATGCGGTTCATCCCGCGCAGCAAAGTACTCTTGCCGCAGCCGCTGGGGCCTATTATCGCCGTCACATGATTCTTGAAAAAAGAGCACGATACCTTCCTTACAGCCTCGAAACCCCCATAGAAGATGGAGAACTCCTCGGTATTCAGGATGGAGTCGGGATTTCCCGATGCGGCATCCGTGTTTACTGTTATAAGGCTTTTTTGCGTGTCATTTTCCATAATGTCAGTTCCTTAAATTCTTTTGTACCCTTGCCCTGACCACGATCGCCGCGATATTCAAGAACAACACCACGGCGATGAGAGAGAAAACCATTCCGAACTGGACGTGCCTGATCTGGTCAACGGCCTCGTGCTCGGTGCAGAGATTGTAGATGTTCCATGGCAGTGCCGGGCTGGGGTTGGTGAACACCTCGTCCAGCTTGAGCGCCTTGCCTACGCTGACTGCGGCGGTGAATATGATCGGCGCGGTCTCCCCGGCGGCCCTGCCCATGCTTATCACGATGCCGGTCAATATCCCGGGCAAAGCGGCAGGAAGTATCACGGTCATAACCGTCCGCCATTTCCCGGCGCCCAGCGATAAAGCGGCCTCCTTGTAGGTCGAGGGCACCGCCATGATAGCCTCCTCGGAAGCCCTGATTATCGTCGGCAATATCAAAAGCGCAAGCGTCAGGGACCCGGCAAAAACGCTCTTGGATTCAGATACCCTTATGGTGTTCAGAAAAAATGCCAGTCCGAAAAGCCCGAATACAATGCTAGGCACTCCAGCCAATGTGGTTATGCAGATACGAAGATAGCTGATCACCAGGCCCTGTTTCGCATATTCGCAGAAATATATTGCCGCGATGACACCCATCGGGACGGCGAAGATCATTGCCCCAAGGGTAAGGTAGATGGTTCCCAGCAGCTCGGGCCATATCCCCCCGAAAAAATGCGAGTCACGCGAGTCGTCGGTCAGGAAACGCAGATAAAATGTCAGGCGGGGAGCCAGCATGGCCTCGATATTCTCCTCTATATAAGGGAAGAGCTTCTCCATCGAGGTCCCCTCGAAAGATTTTCGCCTCGGGACGTAAACCTTGACCCCCGTGCCTTCGGAATAGTCCCACTCGGTCGCGTAGAGAACATCCTTGAGGTGTTTTCTGGTCATGTCCCAACGTGTCTGCCCGTAACGCTGCCTCATCAGCACCGGCTCCCTGTCGTCCGGGTTCGGCCCGAGAAGGTTTTTTATGTTCTTCTCCACATCCTTCAGTTCCCCACGGTATTTCCTGCGTTCGGATGGTGGCATCGCCGCGAGCTCGCGCTTGAACTCATCCATCATCTCATACACGGGTTTCCGCGCCTTCACCACGATCTGCAACTCCTCGGCCAGCGCCTTGTCGTCGCCCCTGTTCCAGATATCAAACATCAGCTTCCTGTACTCTATGGTCCCCCGGAAAATAAAGGCACCCGAGCCCTTGGCTATGATTGGCGCAAGTATCACAACCAGCGACAGCACCATGAAAAGGATCGCAACTATCCCCAAGGCCGAGAAGGACTTGTCCAAAAGCTTTCTTGTCCTAAGTTCCATTGTTGTATCCCTCCTACTGCTTGCCAAGCTTCTTGCGGTAGCGCTTGGTGAAAACCTCGGTTATCAAGTTCATCGCGAAAGAGAACAGCAAAAGGCAAAACGCCATTGCGAAAAGCACATGGTAGCGCGAGGATCCGGTGACATGATCCGCCTCGCCCATATCCCCTGCTATCGTCGCCGTAAGTGTCCTTACCGGCTGCAAAAGATTGTAGAAGGGTGTGGGAATCCTAGCCGCGTTGCCCGAGGCCATCCACACGACCATCGTCTCACCTATTGCCCTCATTATTCCCAGTATGACCGCGGCGAGTATCCCGCTTATCGAGGCAGGCAGGACTACTTTTATGACGGTCTCCGCGCGCGTGGCACCCAGGGCGTAGCTGCCCTCGCGAAGTTCGCGGCCCGCCGACTGCAGCGCATCTTCTGATACGCTGACGATGGTCGGCAAGGCCATGATCCCGAGTATCATCGAGACGTTCAAAGCATTCGTCCCGCTCGATATCTCTATGCCGGAAAGCGCCGAGCTCGCCCTGTACAATGCCAAGATGACCCCCGCCTCGAGGACCAGCGCCATCCCTACGGTCAACGCCGCCGGCTTGCTCCTGAAAGGAAGCATGGATGTGATCACGTCGCTAAGTACAACCACCCCGATTGTCGCTACCGGCAGCCCGACGATCCATATCCCTGCCGCCATTGCGAACCCCCCGTTATTCTGTAGCAGCGGCGCGAGGACAACCAAGGCGAAAAATCCGTACGCGACAGACGGGATCGCGGCGAGTATCTCTATCGTGGGCTTGAATATCTGGCGCATCCAGAAAGGCAGTATGTCGCTGAGGCACATTGCTGCTGCCACGCCCAGCGGGACGGAGAAGACCACCGCCCCCGTGGTCACCAGCGCAGATCCGAAGAATATAGCCAGAGCACCGAACTCCGGCGGATGCCCCGTCGGATACCAATTCGGAGATGTGAAAAACTCCCTGTATCCCTCCTGGTTGAAAAAAGGAAATGCATCCTTTGAGATAAAGTAGAA
>CAZANS010000125.1:0-6677 GCA_964486565.1 uncultured Victivallales bacterium | reverse complement strand
AACGCAATGGGCTGCCGAATTTCTCCCCGGCTCTCGCAAGAGATTCGGCAAAGTACTGAAAAAGCGTCTTGCCCTTGACTGGGGTAATGGGATAGCTGCCTTTAGGGCCGTCAAAACCGAGTCTGCTCCCCTGCCCTCCTGCCACGGTCAGAGCGGCCACAAGGCCTTGGGAAAGCAGCTTTCTCCCGCGTGCATCGGCCTCTTTGTACAACACCTCCTGCACTGGGTTTTCCGGCGATGCCGGGAAGCAGGGAGCGGGTTTGATGTCTTTAGGCACAGGCTGGGAATAAGCCGACAGCACATAATCCGATATCAGCTTGTCAATCTCATCGAGGTCAAGTATTTCGATCTCGGAAACCAGCTTGTCCTGCTCCTGCTTGTCAAGCTCGCAAAAGAACTGCAGCAGATGGCCTTGGCCATGGCTTTCGAGCTTTTCTTTCAATTCTCCACACATATCAGCGAAACACTCCTTTCAAACAAATTCAACGGCAACAAAAAACGCAGCGCTCTAGCGAAGTTGCCTGCTGTAGAAGTCAACCACGCCCGAATAAATATTGCGCCCGCAGTCCCGGGCCTTCCGGTAGCGAATCTTGGCGCTGGGCATCTGGTTCAGCCATCTGTACTCCTCGGCCAGAATCATATAAAGCAAGGCATCCCTGTCGAAAGGGATACGGTTGAACATCTTCTCGGCATCGTCCAGGCTGACCATGCCCAGCCAGATGCTTGCGATAATTCTGTAGGTGGGGTCGGTCTCATGCTTGTTCTTCTCCAACAGCAGCTCTGCGCTCCTCTCCCAGTTCTTGATATTCCTCCTCCTGGATATGAAAACCTTCCAGAACTCAGGGAACTCCTCTGCAGAAGTAGGCATCATCAGCACCTCGCGCTCCTGACCTCTCGAAAGCATGTCAATGAAGCAGTATTCCCGGTAAAGCCCCGTCTTGGGGCTGTGGGAGAATGCGTCGGGGTCGCCCGACTTGAAAAGCAGATACCTTTTCGCCTTGAAAAGCCTGTAATGTTCTTTCATCCGGGGCTCGCCGGAGATTATGGCCAGGCATTTGTCGGCAAGTTCGGGGGAATCCAGCAGAAGTGCAAGGTCAACGATCTCCAGAGCAATCTGGACCCTGTCGTGCCCCAGCGACTCCAGAAACTTTTTGTAATCCTCTATGGGCCCGTTTCCGCCGCCGTTCTTTATTGCCACCAGGGCATAATAATATCTGGCGCTCTTGTCGTCTGAAAGCATATTCGCGCAATGCTTGAAGGCTTTTGCAGCCTCGTTCCAGTTCTTCTCGGCCATTGCGATATTGCCGAGTTCCAGGCTGGCATCGTACATTTCCGGATTTATGGCAAGCGCAGCCTCGTAGTATCTGCGGGCGCCAGGGGAGAAACCTAGAGACTTCGCGAAAAGATAGTTTGCGACTGCATTGCCCTTGTTTTCCGACCACCAGTCGCTGTAAAGCCACATGACCAGCTCCGGATCAAGATTCAAGCGGGCCTGCTCGAGTATGGACTTCTGGAGAGCGAAGTCATCAGGGCTACCCTGAAGTATTGCCTGGAGAAACACCTTCATGTCATCTATCCCTGCCTGCTTGGCCGTGACGACGACTCTGGCCTGATACTCGGGCTTGAGCATAGGAACTTTTACCTCCTTGAAAGTCGAGGCGGCCTTGGCCTTGTCCCCGGATTCAACAAGTGCCTCGGAGTAGAGGAATCTGGCGTTGTCTATATCAAGCTTGTCTTCCTTGAGTGCAGCGACCGAGTCGGAAAGTATTAAAACCTTGTCTTTGATGTCGCCCGTCAAAGAAGCTGCCTGCTCATAGGGGTAGAGACCGCCGAACTTGTTCGCCATGTAAAGATATATTTTTTTTGCTTCCTCTCTCGACTCCAGCCTCATCAGTTCGGCGAAATTCCTAAGCGATTTCTCGGAAAGGATCTGCTGGGGTATTTTCTTATACGCCTCGATAGCCTGGACCCTGCTGTTGACGGCATGATAGCTGTCTGCCAAAGGGATCAGTATGTAGTTCTCGTCTGGAAACTTCTCATGTGCGGCCTCAAGCACAGACATGCCCTCTTCGGCATCGCCTCTTCCAGAGAGTATTCGGGCAATCCCCTCGAAGGGCCTGTAGTCTGCGCCGGGCTGCTCCAGTGCCAGCCTGAAGGCCGCCTCGGCATCCTCGTCGCTGCCCTTCTGCAGCAGGCACAGACCTTTACCTGTCAGGGCTGCCGGATTGTCGGGTTCAAGCTCCAGCACCGCTTCGTACTGCGCTGCGGCGGAATCGAACTCGTCGGAGTTGTATGCGCCGTCAGCCGCGCCGACCATGGAGTTTATCCTGTCTCGCTGCCTCTTCACCTCGAGAGCCTTCTGCTCATCCGGGGAAAGCTTCTTGAACTCGGCCTCGGCCTTTGCCCGAGACTGGGCCACAAAAAAAAGAGTCGCTCCAACCACGCATGAAAGCAAAACGGCAACGACTGCAGCCACAGCAATGCGGATCATGAACTGCTTTTGCTTCTTCCCCTTGCGCGTGCGGATCACCCCCTCAACATCATCCTCTGCAGATTGACTCTCCTCACCGTCGCTGACGGGCTGCGACTCCTTAAGCATCTCCTCAAAGGATGCTATCGCCGCATCCTCGGCGGTGATATGGTCGAAAGAGAAGAAGTCCTTCTTGTCCTTCGAGACTCCCAAAACCGGGATGTCGGAAAACGTGAACTCGACATCCGACTTCTCGGTCAGCCTGCCTGGGTCGTTGTCAAAAGAAAATGAATTGTCTTTGTCAGCCATAAACCCGTCCTTCATAGGCCATCAAGGGAACCGTAAACGGCTTCTCCTCCCATTCAGGCTCCAACCCGAAACAGCCCGGATATCCTGCCTCTTCCCTCAATACCCGCCAAACTCCTTCTACGGTAAAGAGAGTAATATATACCTTCGCACAGAGCTTTAAAAGCCCTTTTACTCAATAAACCTCTTCTTCTTCTCCAGCTCCATTTCAAGCTGTTTGTCCCAGACAAAATCCGCAGACATCCTGCATTAATAGCCAATTTCATAAAAATAAGCTCCATTCCCCTGGATTTTCGCTTGCCTTAACTCTTTGGTTGTGGTATAGTTATCAAGCCGTGTGTGTTTTTTCGTTCATCTGGCGATTGACGCGCAAATGACGGAACTCCGGCAGAGTGTCCGGTTCGAGAGCATAAGAAGTCATGCACAGACTAGAGAAAGAGTAAGGGAAAGGAGTCATGAAATGACCAAAAGAGACATCGTCGTGAGGATCGCAAGGGAGACAGGGATCACACAGAATGGGGTTGCTGGGGTAATCCAGAAAACCCTCAACTACATCTCTGCGGAGTTGGCTGCCGCCAGGACTGTCGAGCTGAGGAATTTCGGGGTATTCGAATGCAAGGTCAGGAGAAGCCGCAAGGGGCGCAACCCCAACAAGCCCCAGAATGAAGTCGTCATTCCTGAAAGGGTTGTTGTCAAGTTCAGACCAGGAAAGCTTATGAAGGAAAAGGTCGAGAAGATCAAGCCTTCTAAGGTGAAGTGACTTCTTCCGGCCCCTCGAATCGAGCATATTCAAACTCAACATGCGTAGTCATTCCGGTATCCGGAGCTTGGTTTATGTCTGCTTTCTCAGTCCCCCCAGGGGTTTCCGATATTTTCCCCGATGAGGCCGCGCTTTGGCGGCATGTAGAGAATGCTGCCTGCAGGATTTTCTCCCTCTACGGCTATTCCGAACTTAGAACGCCTGTTATTGAGTTCACCGAGCTTTTCCAGCGTGGCATCGGCATAGAGACTGATGTCGTCAGGAAGGAGATGTACACGTTCGAGGACAAGGGTGGCAGGAGCCTTACTTTGCGTCCCGAGGGGACTGCAGGGGTTGTCAGGGCGCTGTCTTCAGGAACGGATATGCCCGCCGGCGCGTCGCAGCGTGTTTACTACATCGGCCCGATGTTTCGCGGAGAGAGACCTGCGGCTGGGAGGAAAAGGCAGTTCCATCAGATAGGAGTGGAGAACGCCGGATCCGTATCGGCATCTGCCGATGCCGAATCTGTGGCCATGCTGATGCATTATCTTGGGGATCTTGGCATACTCGGCTCGACACTTCTGGTGAACACCCGCGGATCTTTTGATGACAGGAAAAGAGCGGAAAGTTTGCTTCTGGATTTCTTTTCTGGCCGTGAATCCGGTTTGTGCGAGGACTGCAAAGAAAGAGTTTCCCGGAATGTTTGGCGAGTTGTGGACTGCAAGCGTCCGGGCTGCGGCGAGATCGTCGCCGAGCTGCCCGACATTTCAGCCTGCTTCTCCGCCGAGACCCGTGAGTTCTTCGGGCAGTTCTGCAGGCATCTGGACTTCCTGTCGGTGGATTACACTGTCGAGCCAAGGCTGGTCAGAGGGCTGGACTACTACGCACATACAGTATTCGAGGTAACCCATCCTGGGCTTGGCGCGCAGAACTCCGTTGCCGGCGGCGGACGCTATGAGATCACGCTTCCAAACTCCAAGAAGCCTGTGCATGGTGTCGGTTTCGCCCTTGGGGTCGAACGGATGATCCTCTGCATGAACTCACTCGGCATCCCCTCCCCTTCCCGCCCAGCGCCCGAGATATTCATCGTCTCTATTGGCGAGGCGGCTAGGACTGCGAACTTCGCGCTCGCGGCAAGACTTCGCCACAGACAGATATCCTGCGTATGCGAAACGGAAAACAAAAGCATGAAGGCCCAGATGCGCGAGGCAGACAAACTTTCTGCGAGATTCGCAATCATCCGTGGAGACTCCGAGGTTGAACGTGAAACACTTTTGCTGAAAGACCTTGCCACCGGAGAGCAGGAGGAAATCAGAGAAGAGGATATCGAAAGCAGAATAAAAAAGGCTTGAGACCGTTTCTATTTAAACAAACAGGTGTTGCACTATGGCAAAGAAGAGCAGGAAAAACAAAGATTCCGAGAGTAAGTCATCAGACGACAGGGCAGCCGAAGTGAAAAAGACTCCCGAGCCTTCTTCCACCGAGACTCGGACGGGCGGCAAAACAAAGGCCAACCAGTCGAAAACACGATCAACAAAGCCCATGATCAGACCCGACGCCGAAAAAAAACCTAAGAAATTCATCAACCCGCCGTCCTTGAAGGTGAATCCGCTAGTCAGAATTTTCGACCAGCATCAGCAGCACAGGCTCAGGATCGCCAAAATCACCGCAGCACTGACTTTTCTTCTTATCGCTGTCGCATTTCTCGGGCTACTCTACGACAACTACCGGGACAAAAGAGACAAGGAGAAGAGAGTAGCCGAAATCATCAGGAGGATGGAGGTTTACGACACCAGGATAGAAGAATCCGCGGGTTTCGACCAGGACAAGCTGTTGGTCGCCGCCGTTGAATGGACTTTCCGTGGGGAGAACGAGGACATAGACAGCAGCAACGCATGGGCTGAGCGAAGGAGAAACTACATGCTCATGCTGCAGAAAAAGTTCGCCCAGCCAGACATCGAGGAGAACTTCGTGGTGAAATCCATCGCCGCAGAAATGGTATATATCCCCAGAGGACGGTTCATGATGGGGAAGACCCCCGTGGAGGCCCATGGCGGGCCAGAGGAGCTCCCGAGGAGGGAAGTACAGATATCCTATCATTTCTGGATTGGCAAAACCGAGATCACAAACGCACAGTACAGAATATTCTATCCTCAGTACCGTGTCCTGCTATGGAGGGGGTACGATTTCAACGGAGTCTCGCAACCCGTTGTCAGGGTTAACTGGCATCTGGCATCTGACTACTGCGAGATGCTCACCATCAGGGAAAGGAAGGCAAAACGCCTTCCAACGGGCTATGTCTACCGGCTGCCCACCGAGGCCGAATGGGAGTATGCCTGCAGGGCGGGCACCGAAACAGCTTACTACTGGGGCGACACATTCGGGGAGGAAGGCGCGAAATTCGCAAACGTGCTGGATGTCAGGAGCGCGAGGTTCATCCATGTAGAGCCTGGCAGGAATGCCCCTGTAAACGACGGGAACTTCATAACTGCCCCAGTGGGGATGTATGCGCCAAACGCCTTCGGCCTGCACGACATGAGCGGGAATGCCTGGGAATGGTGCTGGGATTGGCACAACCCTAACGCCTACTCCGAGCTTTTCTACATAGATCCTGTGCAGACCTCTCCGGTGGTAGGCACTCTTGAGGTAAGAGGCCCCTTCGACCGAGTGCATACGACTCGGACGACAAGCAAGGTTATACGCGGCGGCGGATGTCTCAGCCCGACAACCGATGCCAGATCAGCGAAACGCGATTCCGTGCTGCCTGAAAAACGTGATTTGGGCATTGGGTTCAGGATAGTGCTTGCGCCCGAGATCAAAATCCTTCAGTCGGACGGGCAACCGGAACCGGATGTGGCTGATCCGCAATGAAATTCACCCGTGGCGTTCGGGCTGCTTTTACCCGACATATTCCGGCGACAGGCTAGACCATGAGTCTGACATCTTCCTCATAAGCTTCGAGCCTTCTGGACAACTGAAGGGGCAATTGCAAAAAAAAACCCCGCAACATGGCGGGGTTTCATTTTTTCAAGACCGTACATCAGCCCTTTGGGCAGCTCAGCTTGTCGTACGCGGCCTTGTTTACAAACTTTGTCAAGTTCGTGCCGTCATCGTCTTGGGCTCTGACTGCATAACGTTCCTGCGGACCCTTGGAGGTCTGCC